>DASXQD010000068.1:0-5675 GCA_036493195.1 Gemmatimonadaceae bacterium
GCCGCCGACCAGGCCTTTTATGCCCACGGCGCCGAAGGAGCGGCGACTGAGGTGCGCGAGAACGAGTCTGCTGTTCGCTATCAGGCGCAGCAGATGACGCAACAGGTTCGCCAGGCGGAAGCCACGGTCGCGAGCGCCGAAGCCCAACGTGCGCAGGCGGCGGCCGATCTTGCCAATGCGCAGATGAATTACGACCGACTCGTGCCTCTCCTCAAGTCCGGTGCCATCTCCCAACAAACGGCCGACCAGCAGCGCACCGAGCTCCTCGTCGCCAAGGCCAAGTCCGAGGCCGCCGATCGCCAGGTCGACGCCCAGCGTGCCGCGCTCGAGCTCGCACGGGGACAGGAGGAGCAGGTCGCGATGAAGCGAAGCGCGCTTGCGGCATCCGAGCAGCAGCGAGCGGCCGCTACCGCGCAAAGCACCAAGGCAAACGTCCGCCTGGGCTATACCGAGATTCGCGCTCCGCTCGCCGGCATCGTCGACGTGCGCGCCGTGCGCGCGGGCGAGGTCGTTGCCTCGGGCACTCCCATCGTCACGCTCATCAATCCCGACGATCTCTGGGTTCGCGCCGACGTCGAGGAGAGCTACATCGGTCGCATCAAGCTCGGCGATCATCTCAAAGTCCGCCTTCCCTCGGGTGAGACACGCGACGGCACTGTTTTTTTTCGCGGTGTCGATGCCGGATTCGCGACGCAGCGCGACGTGAGCCGCAGCAAGCGCGACATCAAGACGTTCGAGATCAGATTGCGCGTCGACAACAAGGATCGCCGTCTCGCGACAGGGATGACGGCGTACGTCCTCCTGCCGGTGGCGTGATGCCAGCCGCGATCGACGTCAAGCACATCGTCAAGAAATTCGGTGACTTCACAGCCGTGGATGACATCTCCTTTGCCGTCCGGCGAGGAGAGATCTTCGGACTGCTCGGCCCCAATGGGGCTGGAAAGTCGACACTCATCCGGATGCTCACGACGCTCATACCGCCCACCGCCGGAACCGCGGAAGTGGATGGCATCGACGTGATCCGGGATCCGAACGGCGTGCGCAAGGTCATCGGCGTGATTCCGCAGGCGCTCACGAGCGATCTCGAGCTCAGCGTGTACGAGAATCTCCTGATTTTCGCGAAGCTGTACGGCGTTCCGCGCGAGAATCGGAACAAGCTGATCGCCCGGCTGCTCGAGGCCGTGGAGCTCACGCAGTGGGCGAAGGAGCCGGTGAAGAAGCTGTCGGGCGGCATGCGCCGTCGCGTGGAGATCGCGCGCGGGCTCGTGCACAATCCGCGCGTGCTGTTTCTGGACGAGCCCACCACCGGACTCGATCCCGTGTCGCGTGCCGCAGTATGGGAGATGGTGAAGAAGGTGAAGGAGCAGCAGGAGCTCACCGTGCTTCTGACCACGCACTACATGGACGAGGCGGACAGCTGGTGCGACCGCATTGCCATCGTCGATCACGGGCATCTCATGGCGCTCGACTCGCCGTTGCGTCTCAAGGCATCGATCCCGGGAACCAACACCATCGAGGCGAGCTTCGGGGCCGCGCCGGCGGATTGGACCGAGCAGCTTGGATTGCTCACGGGAGTGGAGCGCGTGACAGGCGATGCGCACGTCGCGCGCATCGCGACGGACAATGGCCCCGAGACCACGACTGCGATGTTCCGAGCGGCGGCAGAAGCAGGCGTGAGCGTACTCTCCCTGGCGGTCGAGAGCACCACGCTCGATGACGTGTTCGTGCACTACACCGGCCGCCAGCTGCGGGATGCGCTGCAGGAGCCGTCGGCGGCGGACCGCTCGGTCATGATCAACCGCGGCCGATAGGAGAGCGACATGCATCGTACGTGGGCCATCATCGAGCGCGAACTGCGGCGCTTCCGTCGCAGCCCGATGCTCATCGTCATGTCGCTCGTCATGCCGATCGTCCAGCTCATCGTGCTGGGCTACGCATTCGGCGGGCAGGTGAAGCATCTCAAGGTTGGGCTGGTCGACCAGGATCACGGTGTGCCTGCCGTTCGATTGCACGAGCTCTCGAATGCCGTCGCGTCGAACGCCCAGACGTTCACGCCACAGATGTACAACGACCTGGGTACCGCGCTCGGCGATCTCCGAAACGGCCGCCTCAACGGCGTGCTGGCGATCCCGCCGGACTTTTCACGACGCATGCTCGTCGGCAACGATCCTCGCGTGGCGCTCATCGAGGACAACACCGACAACTTCGTGAGCGCGAGTCTCGCCGGTGCCTACTCGGGGCTGATCGCCTCGTACAATCAGCCGGTGGCCTCGGGGCAGCGCACGAGCACGCAAACCTCCCTCGACGTCGTCGAGATGTATCCGTACGTCCCGTACATTCAGTATCTGCTGCCCGGATCGATCGTGATGTCGATCTTCATGATGGTGATGATCGGCGGCGGCATCATCTTCGTCGACGACAAGGCACGCGGGCTGCACGAGGGCTATCTCGTCACGCCGATCACGCGGCTCGAGCTCATCCTCGGCTTCAATCTCTCGGGGGCGATCAAGGCCGTCATGGCCGGGCTCGTGCTGATGACGATCGGCTCGCTGATCGCCGGCGTGCCCAATCCCTTCGAGCCGCTCCGACTGCTCCGAATGTTCGTGGTGATCGTGGTGACCGCCGTCGCGCTCGTGAGCATGATGTTTCTGCTGATGGTGCGCGTGAACGATCCGCTGATTCCGCGTGCGACCTTCGGCGTGCTGAACACGTTTCTCTACTTTCCGAGCGGTGCCGTATATCCGACGCAGGCCTTTCCGGGATGGATGCGCGCGATCGCGAGGGTCGATCCGTTCACGTACGCCGTGCACGCGCTCAAGAGCCTCGTGCTCAAGGACACGGGCTTCGGGGCGATCGGCATCGACCTCCTTTACCTGATTCTCTTCTCGCTCGCGTCGATGACGCTGGCGACGAAGCTCTTCCGGCGTACGCTGTGACGGACGCATCGGTGCACGGTGTGACCGAGCACGGCGCGGACACGCGCACGCGACTACTCGACGCGGCCATGCGACTGTTCACCGAGCGCGGTTTCGCGAGGGTGACTGTGCGCGACATCACGGCGGCGGCGCATGCAAACATTGCCGCGGTGAGCTATCACTTTCGCGATAAGGCGGGACTCTACGAGGAGGTGCTCGCGCTGGGCCTGCAATCGGCGCAGGCGATGAACGCCGAGATGATACTGCCGAAGGAGGGACATTCCCCGGAGGAACGGCTCCGATACTATGTGCGGCAGTATCTGCCCCGCCTCATTCGCACCGACAGACGCGGAGGGATCTATCAGCTGTTGAAGCACGAGATGTCGGACCCGACGCCAATGGCGCGAACGTACGTGCGACAGGCGATCATGCCGCGGATCGAGCTCCTGATCGAGATCGTTCGCGAGATGCTCGGTGAGGCTGCCACCGATGCGCACGTACGGCAGTGCGTGATGAGCATTCAGGCCCAGTGCCTCTTTTTCCTTCCCGATCCGTTCAAGAACCTCGTGGACGAAGGTTGGCAGCCGAACACCGACGAGCGAATTCGGGAGGTTGCGGATCACATCGCGGACTTCTCGCTCGCGGGAATCCGCGCGCTCGCCGTGGTCCGCCGCGGTCCCCGCGTGCGGCCTCGCTAGTCCCCCGTGGTGGCGCGCGGCACCACTACTGGTGCGCGCACCAGCGCATCACCACCGTTCCGACGATCAGCGCACTCTCGCGAGGAATCGAGAAGGTCGCGAATTCCGGATTGAGCGAGCGCAGCTCGATCGCGCGGCGCGACAGCCGGCCCACCGCCTTCACCACGTAGCCCTCCTCCGGCCGGCGCGCGACCACGATGGAGTCGCGACGCACAGTCGCGCCGACGCTGACGAGCACGACGTCACCCGCGTGCAGTGCCGGCTCCATGCTGCTCCCGCGCACCGTGAGCGCGACGTACTTGTGTCCCGTCGCGAGCGCGCGAGGCAGCTCGATCCAGCGCTCGCACGGCTCATCCCACAGCTCGCGACCCACTCCGGCTGCAACGCCGAGCTCCGGCCAGGGCACCAGCCCCTCGCGCACGCCGCCATCGCTGCGAAACTCGTGCACCACCGGATCGCTCGGCGCGGCAGTGACGCCGAGGTGGTGGGCGAGCACGAGGGCCTGCATGCGCCGCGCGAACCGCTCCGCTCGTGCCTCCGTCGCACGTCGCTCGCCGCTCCGCTGTCCCGCACGCGCGTCGCGTGCAAGCCACTCGTGAAACGCCGCATTCGCCGCATCCGCAGGGTCGAGCCCGTGCTCGCCCGCAGACACCGCCAGCCGCGCCAGCTCGTCCATCTCGCGCTCTCGCCGCTCGTGGCGATCGCCTGCGTATTCAGTCGGTTCCATGTGCTCCTCCTGGTTCGGCCACGCGCGCTGCGCGACTGGCCGCGATTTCACGGGCGGATCTCACCATTCCCCGTCCGATTCCCCCGCTCCTGCGAAGGAGCTCGATCAGCTCTTCGCGCTCCGCTCCCGTGCATGCGTTCACGTGTCGCAGCGCGCGCTCGCGCATCCGGCTGCGCGTGCGCGAGAGCCGCACCTTGGCCGCGGAATATCCGATCCCGAGCCACTTCGCGATCTCGCGCATGGGGACGGCGTTGCTCACCCAGATGAGCATCTGCCGCTCCTCCGGCGAGAGCTCGGCATCGAGTGTCGCGGCGAGTCGCGCGATGGCGGGGGACGGAGCGATCGGTTCCGCGGACATTGCTCCCGTGCTCGCGCGCAGCGAGCTCTCCGAGCAGCTCGCGAGGGCCACGCGCTCGCCTGTCTCTTCCGCGCTCGACGTCGCGCGCGCGTCACGCTGCTCGCGTCGCACGATCGAGCGCCGCGCATCCAGAAAGTGATTGCGGAACGCGCGCTGGATGTACGCATGAATGTCACGCACGGACTCTCGCTCGCGTGCTCGCGCACTGCGCTCGACGAGCGAGAGCACGACCGCGCCGAGCACATCGTGCGCATCCTCTTCCCAGCTGTCGGACAGCACGCCGGCACGCGCCGCGTAGCGCGCCAGCAGCGGCTCGAAGCGCGCGTAGAACTCGCGCAGCGCCTCGTAGCTCCCCTGACGCATGTCGGAGACGAGCTCCGCGTCCGACATCTCCCGCCACCGACTCCGCTCGCCCAACGTGGCCTCCGCTCGCCGTTTTCGCGCACCGCGCGCGAAGATCTCACCGTCACTCTGAAGACGCCGGAGGGTTACACGGCCGCCGTATTCAGCTCGCGCTGGCGATGCAGCCACGCGCGCAGCCGGCTCGCGATCCGCGCGAGCTCCTCGCGCGTGGGCGGGTGCGCGAGGAGGCGCGCGCTGGTGCGCGCCGCGCGCGCGGGACGCATGCCGGCCTGGCGCGCGACGGCGAGGAGCGAGAGCGCGTCGCTGAGTGCATCGGCGTGCGATTGGAGCAGCGGCGAGAAGGCGGGAACGGGCGCTGCGCTGCGCGGGCGTGGTGCAGAGACGCGCAGAGGCGCCTGTCTCGCGCGCGCCACGCGCTGCATCTCCTCCCGGCTGGGACGCTCGGCGCTCGCGGTGAAGCCGAGATTCGCGAGGGCGCGACCGATGGCCGAGGTCTCCGTGTTCTCGAGACACGCGACGGCATTCACGTCGCCATCACCCTCGCGCTCGAGCGCCCACCCCGTGGCAGCCCGCTTCGCGTCCTCGGCGGCCCGGTACACGCGCGCGCAGAAGAT
>DASXQD010000069.1:0-9930 GCA_036493195.1 Gemmatimonadaceae bacterium
GATTGCGACGCGTACGTGATGCACGGCGATCCGCCGGAGCGAATTGCGCCCAAGGTGTCCGATCTGACAAAGCGCCGCGAAGGATTCGGGAAGCCGCCGATGCAGTACGGCATGGCGGCATACGCGATCGTGCGCGACAGCGATACGGAGGTGAAAAAGGAGATCGCCCGCATCACGAACGTGGCGGAGGGCACACCGGGGTACGGCAATTATCGCGACTGGATCGCGAACACGAAGCTCGAGCAGCAGGTCTCGCTCGAGGACTATTCGGTGTCCAACCGCGGCCTGCGCGCGGGGCTCGTCGGCACGCCGGAGCAGGTCGCAGAGCGAGTGCAGGCGTTCGAGTCGGTGGGTGTGGATCTGCTGCTCCTGCAGTGCAGTCCGCAACGCGAGGAGATGGAGCGCTTCGCGGAGCAGGTGATGCCGCTCGTCGTCGAGTCGCGGCGCGCGGCGAGCGAGCTGGTGCCGGAGCCGCGAAGCAGGTAGATACAGGGAGGAACGCCCAGTCTTCCCACCACCCCCGAAAGCATGTCATTCGGCAAGTCGACCACGTGCGCGGTGTTGATCATGGCAGCGCTGACGACATCGTGCGGCGGCGACTCGACCACCCAGCCCGGCGAAAATCTGACGACGGAACAGGTGCAGTCGATGACTGGCGCGCTGTCCTTACTTTTCGGGATCTCGCTGGGAAATCCGCAGGGGAAGCTGACTCTCTCGAGACATGTGGCCGCGAGCCAGCTGACGGCGCTCACGCTTCCGATCTCTGGATCGCCCGCATGCCCTGAAGGCGGCCATGTCGGATCGAACGGCACATTTTCGATCGACTCAGCCGGGAATGCGCTTTTCGCCGTGATCGACACGCTCCTCGACTGCGCAATCAAGGACAACCACTCGAACCTCTGGACTTTCAACTCGATACCGACCGTGGCGGTCACGTTCGAGGAGCTCACCAACATTCATGGAGATTCCATCGACATCGCAAACTCCACGAGCATACAGACGGAAGTCGGAACCGTACACTACGCCACCGGCACTCTGTCCGGCACCTGCCCGTTGGACGTTTCGATCACGTATGACGTGGTGCGCGGCACTCCAACCGCTGACTCTGCGACATTCTCGGTCAGCACGGCAGGGACCGTATGCGGTCACACGGTTACGAGGGACACCTCGTTCGTGACTCCGTATACCCCTCCACTCACCTGATCACCTCCTGAGGCGCGGGAGGAATCGTTAGATTTCACCTGTCCCCAGCCCTTCGGTGTCTCGTGCGCGATTCGTTGTCCCGCCGCACATTCCTCAAGTCCTCCGCCCTCGCCCTCGCGACGTTGGCTGCGTCCGCCAGCGCAGCGGCCGCGGCTCCGCTTATTCGCGGACCGGACAACGAGCCCGATGAGGATGTGAAGAAAGTGCTCCGGGCACGGTTTGGCGCGCGCCAAATCCGCGATGGCCACGTGACGCTCGATGTGCCCGATGTCGCGCCCGACAGCCGCGAGGTTCCGCTCCTCATCGAAAGCGATCTGTCGATGACGGCCGACGATTATGTGAAAGGCTTCCACATCATCGTCGATCACAATCCCGACATCTACGTCGCGGGATTCAATTTCACCGCGGCGATCGGGGGCGCGACGCTCGACACCCGCATCAAGATGCGTCGCAGCTCCCACGTGCGCATCATCGCGGAAACGAGCAAGGGCGAGCTGTGGAGCACGTCCCGCTTCGTCTACACTTCGCTCAACGGGTGCGTCTGATGCGCGACGACATCGGCGAGGGCAAGATCATTCTTCCCGCGAAGATCACGCGCGGCTCGGTGATCAACGTTCGCGCGCTCCTCTCGCACCCGATGCTCACGGGGATGAGTCGTGATCAGGCGGGCATTCCGATTCCGGCGTGGTACGTGAAGGAGGTCGAGGTCACGTACGGCGGCGAGCGCGTCGCGTACTTCGAGTGGACGTCGGGAATCAGCCGGGATCCGTTCGTGGGCTTCTCACTCCGTGCGTCCAGGGAAGCGCCGCTGAGCGTGACGTGGAAGGACAACAAGGGCGGCGTCTTCACGCACAGCGCGGACGTCAAGTTCACGACGACCACGGCGGACGCGACGCCCTGAAGCTACCCGCCCGACCTGGTCCAGATGATGATCACGCCACACGAGCCCTGAAACTGCGGCGGCTGGGTGCCGGTCGAGTACACCTCGATTCCCATGATGTCGTGCGGTGACAGCGACTGCGAGAACTCGGACAGCGTGCCGCTGAATGGCATGTTGTCCTGATACACGGTTGGCTCGCAGAGATGCGCGCCGTGCGTCAAGCCACCCGAGGTGGCGCCTCGAATGTTTGCCGTGCACCCGCCGGCGCCGGCATCTCGCACGTTCACCCCGGGCACGCGTCGAAGCAGATCGCAGGTATTGAACGCATTTGCCTGATCGATCTGTGCCTGCGTGAGGAAATGGCCAAAGCCGTGATTTCTTCGGTCGAGAAAGCCCGTGAGATCGCGAACGCGCCTGCCCTTTGTGCCGTATACGGTAACGGCATCGAGCGTCGCCACCTGTTTGGACATCAAGATCGACACCGTGCTCGCCTCGGAGTGTGAGAGCTCTACTTGCACGCGCACGGGCGCATATCCAAGCGCGCGCGCTTCGGCCATGCGCGTGCCGTCGGGCAATCCTGAAAGCCTGAACGCACCCTGCGCATCCGTGATCGCGCTCGTCATCGATCCGTCCACGACCACCTGCGCACCCTCGAGGGGACGCTTGTCGTGTGCCGTGACGATTCCGGAAAGCGTGGCGCTGCCCTTCGCAGCGCTCTCCGCCCCTGCGGCCCCGCTATCGGACGACACGACCAGCGAGAGGCGCACGATCTCACGAGGATGAACCGCGACATCGAGAAGCCCGGTCTCCTGGTGCCCGTGCTCCGCGTGCAGCTGATATTCGTCGACCGCGAGCCCGCACATCGCGAACCACCCTTCGCCGATCGTCGTGGCGCGCAGCGAGCGTGATTCGGTGTGTGCCGTGCCGGAGCCCAGCACCAGCGTTTGCCACTGCAGCGTGACCGCCGTTCCCGGCAGAGCAGCGCCGGTACTCGCATCGCGCACGTGGCCCACGATCATACTCAGACTGTCGTCAACGCCGGAATGATCCGCCTTGCCGGCTGCCTTGCCGTTTCCGCAGATCGTGCGCGCCAGGTGTCGCGCCGACGGGACGGCGAGCGAGATGCGCATTGGCTCGCCTTCGCGCACCTGGACACTCTCGTTGGCCGCCTCGATTCCGATCGAGTCGAGCAGCGGATGGAGGAACCCTGCCATGTAGCTGCCCGGGGAGACGCTGTCCATCTGAAAACGGCCGAGCGAATCGGAAAGGGCCGTGTGCGCGCCGCGCCCTGGTGGCAGCTCGATGAGCTGCACCATCGCTCCGCCGAGCGGGCGATTACCGATGCTATCGAAGACGACGCCTTGCACGCGCACGGTCGCTGCGCCCATTTGAGCGAGAAGTGATTCGCGCATTCCGCCCAGCAGGGCGACCGCAAACGCACCGAACACGAGTCCGGCGGTCACGCCTCGATTGCGAGGAAGCCTCGTCATTGCTTCAGAGCCGCGCACGCGCGTTGTGGGTGGGGGTGAAAGCGCCGCCGTCGTCCGACTCGATTCCTGACGCTCTCCAACTGTCGCCGATCGCACGCAGCTCGTCTCGATACGATGCGCGACGTGACGAGAATCGACCAGTGTTGCCGAGCTGGCCTCGGTTGATGACGACTCACTGGTTGCGGGGTATCTCGATATCAGCACGCAGCTTCCCTGAGCCGTTATCGTTTACCACATGATACGTTTTTCATCTTTCCGCGCCCGGACAGGCCGTTCACTAACGTTTCTCGTGCTCACCGCCGTGGCTGTGGGTGCGCAGAAGATCCCACCCACGCTCACGGTCGATTCGGCGTCGGCAGCCGCGCTGGCGCGTCGACAGCCGCGCGAGCGGCCGGACACGATCCGCGCCTACCCGATTCGCAAGCTCGGCCCCGGCGCGTACGCGGTGCTCGGCGACACCGGACAGGGATCGGAGGGACGTTCCAACGCCGGATTCGTGGTGACACGCACGGGTGTGGTCGTGATTGATGCGCTCGCAAGCCCCGCGCAAGGGAAAACGCTGCTCCGCACCATTCGCACGATCACCAAGCTCCCGATTCAGTGGCTCATCCTGACGCATCATCATCCCGATCACACCTTTGGCGCGATCGTCTTCAAGCGTTTGGGCGCGAAGGTGATCGCGCATCCGGATCGGCGCACCCTCGCATCGGAGGATGGCGACGACGCAATGGTGAGCGCCTGGACCGGCGTGCTCGGCCTGCGGGAAATGCAGGGCTTCGCGTTCGCGGACACTCCCGACATTCCGATCACCCACGACACGACGCTCGTGTTGAGCGGGCGCACGTTCAGGATCGCGGTGCCTGGCACGGCGCACACGCCCGGCGATCTCGTGATCTGGGTTCCGGATGCACGCGTGCTGTTCTCCGGAGATCTCCTGATCGAAGATGGTGTCGCGATGGTGGTGGACGGAAGCTCGAGTGGACTCCTCGCGGCGCTCGATCGTCTGGAGGCGCTCGAGCCTGCCGCGGTGATGCCGGGTCACGGACGCATTCCCGATGATCCCATCGCGCTCATTCACCTGACGCGGTGCGAGACGCTCGCGCTCCGCGCGAAGATGCGTGATGATGTGCAACAAGGCGTATCCATGAGCCGAGCACTCGCCTCGCTGCCTCCGGCGGATCGCGATCGACCCGTGTCGCGCAATTCGCGCGTGCGACGAAATGCAGTTCGCATTTACGCGGAGATGGAGCAGGAATTACTACATTCGAGCAGTGATGCGGCGGCCAAGAGTGACTCTGTCGCGATGCTGTCCTGTAAGCAGTAATGCGCGTATTTTCGCCGCTTGCCGCTCGCGAAATCACGGGATAGAATTGTCTCCCTTTTCGTATTCAGGGAATGATTCACGCCCCCTTTGCACAAACGCTCGCGCCCCCATTCGTATTCGTGGGCGAGCGTCTCTGGCTCGATTTCATCAACACCGATGACGTGCGTCGCGGCGCGCGCGTGGATGTGCTGCGGGATTTCGAGCAGCTCATCCGCTGGCTCGAGGCGACATCGATTCTCGATGGCGAGCGCGCCGGCGGCATTCGACGTCGTGCGCAACAGCAGCCCGCCGGCGCCACCGCATCGCTCGCCGATGCGCGACGCATTCGTGCGTCGCTGCGTGCGCTGGCGGAGCGCGGCTCGCAGACGGCCGACGTGCGCACGAATGCGCTCGGCGAGATCAATCGCGTGCTGGGACGCAGCGCGGGCACACGACGCGTCGAGCAGCGCGCGGACGGGAGCTTCGTGCGAAGCTTCGTGCCCGTGGGCGACGCATTCGCGGGATTGATGATCCCCGTCGTGGAGTCCGCCGCGGACGCGCTCGTCACCGGAGAGCTCATCCGCGTGCGGCGGTGCGCGGATGCGCGGTGCCTCCACGTGTTCTTCGACAGCACGAAGAACGGCCGCCGTCGCTGGTGCGACATGTCCACCTGCGGCAACCGCGCGAAAGCTGCGCGGCACCGCAGGCGGGTGACCGAGAGCGCGCTTTCCGCGCGCCTCTCGTGAGCTAGATCCCGATCAGAATCCCGAAGGTCACCGGCACCTGCGTGATCGATTTCCGTTTGATCACGCCGGTGTCGTTCGTGTAGATGTTCTGGACGCGCCCCTCGCCGAACAGGCTCACGCGGCCGACCGAGATCGCGAGACCGGCGCCACCATCGATGCCGAAGTGTACCTTCGATGTGGACGTTCCACTCGTCGAGTCGACGACGCTGCTCACGCTGAAGGCACCCAGCCCCGCGGTGATGTACGGCCGCACGGGTCCCGGCAGAAGGCTGATCTGGAGTCCGCCCGTTCCTGCCGTGACGTTCGCGTGCGAAGAAGGAAGACCGAGTACTTCTTTGTAGTCCAGGCGCTGGAACGCCAGGTTGAAGCGCAGCGCGGGCAGCGGGCCGAGATGCACGAGCAGGAATCCCTGCCCCGTGTAGCCGCTCTTGAAATCGTCCTGGGCTTTGCCGACCGGCATCACGGCGCCGCCGCCGAAACCGATGCTCAGAATCGGTTGGCGGCGCTGGGCGCTCGCGCGCGAGGCGGAGAGAGAGAGTGCGAGGGCCGCGATGGCGATTGCGAGGACGCACGGGCGGCGTGCCGGAACGAAGGGTCTCGAGGGCATGGTGGGATCCGAGTGTGGAAGGTGGAAACCGCCCGGCACAGCTGCCGGCGTCGATCACGTCAGAAGAAACGACGCGATGGCCGGATGTTCTCACCTGCTCGCAATCGCACGCGCGCAAAAAGAGCGAGCGCGGAGTCCGCGCTCGCTCTTTCGATCCACATTGGCGATCCAGCTAGCTCGCGATCGCCGGTCGCTGCTTGATATAGCCCATTTCCACGGCATAGCCCGCGAGCTTCTTCTGCAGCACGCGGCGCCCGCGGAAGAGACGCGACTTGACCGTCCCCTCCGGAATGCCGAGGATGTTCGCGATCTCCGCGTACCGGAGCCCCTGCACGTCGCTCAGCACCACCGCGAGACGATAATCCTCGGG
This sequence comes from Gemmatimonadaceae bacterium, assembly GCA_036493195.1. GTDB lineage: Bacteria > Gemmatimonadota > Gemmatimonadetes > Gemmatimonadales > Gemmatimonadaceae > FEN-1250. Next base: position 6,600 of record DASXQD010000069.1, read on the forward strand.
GAGGGCGTCGATGGCCCGCGTGATCTCATCGTCCAGGAAGGAATCGTAGAACTTCCCCTCCGGGTCCGCCTCGCCAACGATCTCGTACGCGCCTCGCCCGTCCTCATCTTCGGGGATGCGTACCTCGCGCGCATCGATGCGCCGCTTCCGGCTCACGAACGCGTGATAGAGAATCGTGAAGAGCCAGGCACGAACGTTCGTTCCGAGCTGATACTGTTCCCACCGGTCGAAGGCGCGGAGCATCGTCTCGGAGACGAGGTCTTCTGCTTCATCGCGCTCGTGCGTGAGCTTGAGCGCAAAACTATAGAGCGCGTCGAGGTGCGCGAGCGCTTCACTTTCGAATTGCGCGCGACGCTTCGACCGGTCGTCGGTCGAGAGCACGCGTGCACGCTCCGCAGAAACGGGCGCCGCCGTTGTCGTCGGCATTCCTTCCCCCACAGGCTGCATGTTCATTGAGTTGCCACCCCCACCCCTGATCCGGCAGCTACCGGTTGCCGCTCTCGCGCATACGAGCGCACCGATCGCTTGAGCTCCGTCGCAATTCCCGCTGCGCTGGTTGCGTCGCCCTTGACGCGAGACATGAACCACGCTCCCTCGAGCGTTGCTACGACGAATCGCGCGAGTCGTGCGGTGTCCGCCTCCTCGCTCAGTCGCGGCCGCGCCTCCCACAGCACTGCTTCGATCTGATCGGCCCATCGCTGAAAGAGCGCCTCGACGAGCCGCCGAAAGCCTTCGTGGTTCGACGCCATCTCGGTCGCGAGCGCCCCGCACGGCGTTCCAGCCGGGCAGCCGCCCTGCGCCGAGATGACGGCGTCGATGAACCGCGTGAGTCGCTCGATCGGCTCGATCGTTGGCTCGCGCAGCGCGACGAGCCCGCGTTCCGCAAAGCTCTCGAACTGGAGCTTGAGCACCGCGTACCCCAGCTCTTCCTTCGACTTGAAGTAGTGGTAGAAATGGCCCTTGCCGCAGAGACCCGACTCGCGAATCACATCATCGATCGATGTGTCGCCGAAGCCCTGTCTCCGCATGACGGCTGTTGCGGCCTCCACTATTTGAGTACGCCGATCTTTCATGGGAGTGAAGCTAAGACTGGTCAGTCCATAAGTCAAGTAAACGTTTGACTACTGTGTAAGCTGCCGTATTATAAGGAGTTGAATCGCCGTAGTAAGTACCTGACCGTTCGGGTAGGTACTGGGGGACGGTCGATCTTGACCCGTCAGTCCTAACGGCTTGCGCCGCATCGATTTGTGCGGCCGATCGCGCTAGATTCCCCCCGCCATGGACACCATCCACGTCACCCGCAGCTATCTCCAACTCGCCTCGCGTCATGAGCTCCGCGGCGTGCCGCTGGCCGAGGGGTTCCGCATTGAGCATGCCCACCCCTGCCCGATTTCGTTTTTTCGCTACCTCTATACGGAAGTCGGTCGCGATTATCGCTGGAAGGATCGCCTCGCGTGGAGCGACCAGCAGTGCGCCGCGCATCTCGGCAACCCCGGCGTCTCCATCTGGGTGCTCTACGCGCACGGGGTACCGGCCGGGTACTTCGAACTGAACAAAGAGCACGACGACTCGATCGAGATCGTCTACTTCGGTCTCATCCGCGATTTCATAGGCCAAGGGCTCGGCAAGCAAATGCTGACGGCGGCCGCGGAACGCGCCTGGGCCCTCGACGCATCCCGCGTCTGGCTGCACACGTGCACGCTCGACTACGCGGCCGCCCTTCCGAACTATCTCGCCCGAGGGTTCGTGAAGTTTCGCGAAGAGGAGTACGAAATCCTGCGCTGAGCACCACGCGATCGCGAGATCGACACGAGATCAGCGCGAGCGCCGCCGGCGTCGCCCCGAGCCACCTCCGCGCTTGCCTCCCCCTCCGTGTGGCGGCCCCTCGTGCTTTCGCTCGCCTCGTCGAGCCGAGCCGCTCTCTCGCGAATTCTCGCGCACACGCTCCGGCGCTCGCTCGCGCTCGACCTCCTCCGGCATCCACGGACGCTCCAGCAGCTCCTGCAGCTCGTCCAGCGTCGCCGCCCGCAGCGATCCGCGCGCACCGCGATGCACGGCGAAGCGCAGCGGTCGGTCGAGAGCCGGGAGCTCACTCTCGTGCAGCGTACGCGCCATCTTCTCGGGCAGGCGCAGCCGCACGACGCCGCCCACACCGTCCTCCACGTCGTAGTCGATCGGCACTTCGTGGTCGCGCACGGTGGTGGTGCCCGGAAGCGCGAGCCATCGCTTGCGCACCGGCGCCGGCACGATCGTGTCGGGGTCGAGAATGAGCGGCGCAGCGCGAAACTCATCGAGCGAGTGCACGCTCTCGAGCATCTTTGCGTACACCGCCGTCAGCTCAGCGAGTGACAGCCGAGGTGTGATGCCGCCGCTGCGCCGGTACACATCGCGAATGTCGTCGATCGCCGCACGATTCCGCTTGACCGCCGGATGCCGCGCCTCGAAGCGGGCCAGTGACTCCGCGATCTTCTGCCGGGCCTGCGGGGCGAGCTCCGGCGGGAACTGCTCGATCGGCTCCTCGTCCCGGCCCAACTCGAATCCGAAAAAGGTGATCTGCCGCCGCAGTACCAGCGGCGAGCGCTTGCGATGCGCATCGAACACGAGCTCGGGCGCCGCGTGCGTCGCGTACTTCATGATCAGATCGTACGGGATCTGCGTGCCCTCGATCGCCGCTCGCGGAATCCCCATTCGATCGGCGAAGTAGCGCAGCTCCCCCGCGATGGCGCCGTAGCTCGAGCACACGCTCGTCTTCGACACCCGCGCCTCCTCTCCGCTCGCAGTGCGCTCCTCGATGACGAGATCGAAGGGCATAATGCGCGCGAGGAGATCCGCGAACTGCCGTGCGACCGCTTCGCCCGCGATCGGCAGCTTGTCCGGCAGATCGAGCTCGAGACTGCGATAGATGCTCGCCATGCCCAGCGCGGCATCCTCGACGGTCTTGACGAGGGCGCCGCGCTCCTCGGCCCACTCCTCGATCCCTTCCGCAAACAGATATCGGGGCAGCCCGTACACCTCGCCCTTGTAGCCATGCGCCGCGTACGCGTCGGCAAACAGATTGTACGCGGTGAGATTGTCGCTTCCGGGCACGAGCAGGCCGCGCAGATCGCGCTCCTCGCGCGTCATTCGGTGCAGGGATTCGATCGACGCCATGATCGAGAGGTACGGCACGAGCTCCTCGCTCGCGTGCACCAGCAGCTCCGCCCACGCGCGATCCACGGGCAGCGCTTCGACCGCCGCGCCATACTGCGACAGGCGCCCATTCTCGATGATGCCGCGCGACTCGAGCAGCTGCACCGCCTGCCTGTAGGATGTGCGGTCGAGCGGCACCGGA
>DASXQD010000070.1:0-2922 GCA_036493195.1 Gemmatimonadaceae bacterium
CCGCGCAGTGCGGCGGGCGTGACGCCCGGGAGGCCGAGGTAGCCGTTGATGCCGCGCGTCTGCCAGTTGCGGGGGTCGCCCGAGTCGACGAGAACCACGGACCGCAGATAGCGGGCGAGCCACATCGCGGCGGTGAGCCCGGCGGGACCGCCGCCGACGATCGCCACGTCGTACACGGGGAGCGACATGGCGGAACTTTACTATGTATGTGCGATGGTGCGGAACGCTCGCGTGGGCGAGCGCTCGAGTTACTTCACGGAGCCCGGCGGAAGCGAGTAGAGCAGCTTCATCGTCGCGCGATCGGGTTCGCTCAGGTCACGCACGCGCACCCGCGCCGTCATGATGTTGGTGGTGTCGGCGGTGTGGTCCAGGCCGAGCAGGTGACCAACCTCGTGGAGCGCGATCGCATGGATCGCCTTGGGGTCGAGCAGCTCGCCGGCATTGTGGTGCAGGGCGAGGGTGATGTTCGCGGAGACGATCCACCATTTCGAATCGCGCGCCCAGACGGTCTTCCCACTGATCGGCGAATCGAAGTGATCGATCCAGCTGACGTGCACGTCGGCGTCGACCGAGTCGCGCACGAAGGTGAACTTCACGGGGATGCCGAGGTTCGCCCACTGGTCGAAGGCGTCGCGCACGCGATCGGGGTAGCTGTCGTCCCACCCCTCGATCGTCGGGCTGCTGCCCACCCACACGCGCACCGGTGTCGCGAGCCGGTCGGGCCAGCGCGCGAGTGCGGAGTCGCGCTCGCCCAGGATCTCGCCGATGTACGTGCCGGTCGCCCCGAGCTCGATCCGGCGGCGAATGTCGAGGACATCGGCCTTCTTCGCATCGATGGCGGCCGTCGCGTTCGCGTCCATTTCACCCGCCGCCGACGCTTCCGTGGTTCCGGAGTTGCGAGTGGTCGCGCGATGCCCGCGCACGCGAGCAGCCGGCGCCAGCGATGCTGCCTGGGAGGTGGCGGTGATGGAGCGAGTGCGTAGCGCCTGCGCGGCGACGAAGCCGAGCACGGGCAACAGCAGCAGAGCGGGGATGAGATCGGTGCGCTTCATCGCGTGACGATCCTGCGAGGGGACGACGACGTGCGGGTGTGTGGTTTCAGAAAGGACGAGTGAATTCGCGCGAGGGAACGGCTGTATTGTCCCGTTACACCGGAATCGGCGTGACGGGCGTGTCGCGGTGGTTTTTCAGGGGTGATTCTGTTCTGACCTGGTGTCTGACGACGAGGTATTGCGATGGCGGACGTACGGGATGGGGCGGTGGATGTAGCGGTATTGGTGGGGAGCCTCAGGAAGGAGTCGTTGACGCGGAAGATCGCGTTGGCGATGAAGGCAATGGCGCCGCCGCCGCTCGCGTTCCAGATCGTGGAGATTCGGAACCTGCAGATGTACGATCAGGATCTCGAGACGGAGACCCCGCCCCGGCCATGGGTCGATTTTCGAGAGCGGATCCGTCGCGCGGACGCGCTACTCTTCGCAACGCCCGAGTACAACAGGTCGATTCCAGGCTGCCTCAAGAATGCGGTGGATGTGGGATCGCGGCCTCCGGGGAACAGTGTGTTCAATGGAAAGCCCGGGGCCGTAGTCAGTGTTACACCGTTCGGCCTCGGAGCATTCGGTGCCAATCATCATCTGCGGCAGGCGCTCGTGTACGTGAACGTCCTGACGATGGCGCAGCCGGAGGCGTACGTCTCGCAGGCGGGCGAGCTGGTGGACGAGAATTTCAGGTTCACGAAGGAAGCGAGCCGGCAGTTCTTCACGAAATTCCTGAGCGCGTTCGCCGAGTGGATCGAGCTGACGCGAAAGAAGTAGCTATGGAAGCGGGCGAGATGACGCTCACCGGAATTTCCTGTCGATCGCGGCGCGGATCTCGTCCAGTGACTTGCCCGACTTGTCGAGGCGGGCAGCGAGGCGACCCTGCGCCTGGCACGTGCGGCACTCGCGGGCCATTGCGCTCGCGCCTTCATAGCACGAGAGCAGCGAGCGGTAGCCGGGCAAGTCGGCGCAGCCGCAGCGACAGCGAATGCCGTCCGCGATTTGGGGGATGACACGGACGGAATCGAAGAGCGGGATGAGCGCAGGCACGTCGGCGAGCTGCTCCGCGGTCGCCACGTTGGCGCCGGTGATTCCGGGGCGTGGATCGGGATGCGGCTCGGGATCCGATTCGCTCGCATGCTCACCGCACACGGGCGAACGCGCACGCGCGACCGCAGCCGACGCCAGAAGAGTGGCGAGCGCACCAAGGCCCGTGGCGATGAAGGCGCGACGGGAGAGCTGTGACATGAAAAGCGGTAAAGGCGGGTGTCGATATCCGAAGTGCTCTCGGATTTCCGCCAAGGTATCTATCGGCATGCCGCGCGCAATAGTGAATTTTCGCACAATGCATTAGTGCTCCTTCACGATGCCAGTGCACGTCTGCATGATTCATCAACTTCGACCGCGATCTTCGACGATGATCTCCGTGCCCAATTCAATAATGCGGCTTGCCGCCACCTGCTCGGTCTTCGCGCTTGCCTGCACGCACACGGCGACGAAGACGCCGCCCGAATCACCCGTCAAGCCGATCGGCGTCGCTCTCTCCTTCGCCGTCGCGCACGATTCGGCGAGTCCGGACATCGAGCAGCTCGCATCGCGGCTCGATCTCGAGAAATACAAGGCGACGGTGAAGGGGCTGACGCAGTTCGGCGATCGGCGGCAGGGCACGGATCGCAACCGCGCGGCGGTCGACTGGATCGAGGCGCAGCTCAAGAGCTACGGCTGTCCGACGGAACGAATCATCTATCAGTTCAAAGCGCCGCCGCCGCGCCAACCCGGTGCGGCGCCCGCGGGCGGCCGCGGTGGGAATCAGGCGCAGGGTGGCGGCCGATTGCGCGGCAATCGCAATCGCACCGGAGTGAACACCGACTCTACGAAGCAGCCCGAT
>DASXQD010000071.1:0-4385 GCA_036493195.1 Gemmatimonadaceae bacterium
AGTCGATCGCCGCATTCGTCGCATGGTACTACACGCCAATGGCGCTGCCGTGGACGCGGCATCTCGAGCCGATCGCGCTCGTGTACGACTGCATGGACGAGCTCTCGCTGTTTCGCGGCGCGCCCGCGGCAATGGTGGAGCGTGAGCGCGAGCTGATCGCATTGGCGGACGTCGTGTTCACGGGGGGCATGAGTCTCTACGAGGCGAAGCGCGCGCGGAGCGACAACGTTCACTGCTTTCCGAGCAGCGTCGACTCCGCCCACTTCCGCCAGGCGCGCATTCCGCGCCACGAGCCGGCCGATCAGGTGCACATCCCGCATCTGCGACTCGGCTTCGCTGGCGTGATCGATGAGCGCATGGACATCGATCTGCTCGCCGAGCTCGCGAGCACGCGTCCCGATTGGCATCTCGTGCTCGTTGGGCCGGTCGTGAAGGTCAATCCGGATCAGCTGCCGAAGCTCCCGAACATCCACTATCTCGGGGCCAAGCCTTACGCCGAGTTGCCATCGTACATGGCTGGATGGGACGTGGCGCTGCTGCCCTTCGCGCTGAACGAATCGACTCGCTACATCAGCCCAACGAAGACGCCCGAGTACCTCGCTGCGGGTCTGCCGGTCGTCTCGACACCGATTCGCGACGTCGTCGCGCCATACGGCCTCGCGGAGCTCGCGCACATCGGAACGAGCGCGGCCGATTTCGTGGTTGCCGTGGAGAGCGAGCTCGCTCGCTCGAAGGCGGACCGAAGTCGCTGGCTCAAACGAGTGGATGGATTCCTGTCGACGATGTCGTGGGACTCTACGTACGAGCGAATGAACGCGCTCATCTCGAAGGTCATCGTGAGCGCGGGCGAAGTTCGGGAAGTCCCGCTTGCGAACGTCCGCCGAGTCTCAGCTGTCACGTCGCGCTTCGACGTGGCGCTGGAGGCTTGACGATGTTCGACTATTGCATCGTCGGCGCGGGGTTCGCCGGGAGCGTGCTGGCCGAGCGGCTTGCGCGCGGCGGCGGCAAGCGCGTGCTCGTGGTCGAGAAGCGGCCTCACATCGGCGGAAATGCGTACGATCACTACGATGACGCCGGCATTCTCGTGCATCGCTATGGTCCGCACATCTTCCACACGAACTCCCGCGACGTTTTTCAGTATCTTTCGCGATTCACGGAATGGCGTCCGTACGAGCACAGGGTGCTCGCGAGCGTGGACGGCCAGCGCGTGCCGATCCCGATCAACCTCGACACGTTGAACCGCTTGTACTCGCGCAACATGTCGACCGATGAGGCCGAGGCCTTCCTGAACAGGATGGCGGAGCCTCACGAGCATCCGCGCACGTCGGAGGACGTTGTCGTCGCGCGCGTCGGACGTGAGCTGTACGAGAAGTTCTTCCGGAACTACACACGAAAGCAGTGGGGCCTCGATCCGTCGCAGCTCGACGCGAGCGTCACGGCGCGTGTGCCGGTGCGCACGAATCGTGACGCGCGCTACTTCACGGACAGCTATCAGGCCATGCCGAAGTACGGCTTCACGCGGATGTTCGAGAAGATGCTCGACCACGAGAACATCCACGTGCTGCTGCAGACCGACTATCACGACATCGAGGGGCTCATTCCCTACAAGTCGATGATCTACACCGGTCCGATCGACGAATATTTCGACTTCACCTACGGAAAGCTTCCGTATCGCTCGCTCTCGTTCAAGCACGAGACACACGACCAGGAATGGTTCCAGGAAGCGCCCGTCGTGAACTACCCGAACGAGCATCTCTACACGCGCGCGACCGAGTTCAAGTATCTCACGGGCCAGAAGCATCCGAAGACGAGCATCGTGTACGAATATCCAACGGACGAGGGCGACCCGTACTATCCGATTCCGCGCCCCGAGAACACGGAGCTCTATCGGAAGTACAAGGCGCTCGCGGATGTCGAATCGCGCACGTGGTTCGTCGGACGCCTCGCGACGTACAAGTACTACAACATGGATCAGGTCGTGGCGCAGGCGCTCACGACGTACCAGAAGATCCTTGGTGTCGCGAGCGATGGCTCTCATTCGACCGCGGCGCCGCTTGCCGGATAGCCTATGTGCTCGGCCTCGATGTATGCCGTTGCGTAACCCACCGAAGCTCGAGATGTGGGGCGGCGTCGAATGCACCGTGAATCGGGTGGGGGAGCGGTACTTCGATCAGATCGCGCGAACGTGCCACATGGCGCATCTCGACGATCTCGACCGCTTTGCCGACCTGGGGCTCACGGCGCTTCGGGTGCCGGTGCTGTGGGAGCACGTGCAGCCCGAGTGCGCATCGAAGGCGAATTGGGAGTGGGCGGATCGCGCGCTCGAGCGACTGCGCGATCGCGGTGTGCGTCCGATCATCGGACTGCTGCATCACGGCTTTGGCCCGCGCTGGGTGGATGCACGCGCGCCGGAGTTTCCCCAGCAGCTCGCTCGATACGCGCGCATGGTGGCGGAGCGCTATCCGTGGGTCGATGCGTACACGCCCGTCAATGAGCCGCTCACGACCGCACGGTTCAGCGGCTTGTACGGGCATTGGTACCCGCACGGGCGGGACAGCGCGACATTCGCGCGCCTGTTCGTGTCGCAGCTGTCGGCCACCGTGCGCGCGATGCGAGAGATCCGCCGTGTAAATCCCTACGCACAACTGATCCAGACGGAGGATCTCGGCAGAGTCGCCGGCACACCGGCGCTGGCGGCGCAGTGCGAATTCGAGAATGAGCGACGCTGGCTCACCTGGGACGTTCTGTGCGGACGTGTGGGTCGCGATCACCCATTCTGGAGCTACCTGCGCGGCGCAGGGCGCGACATCGAGCACGACCTGAGCATCCTGGTCGACGAGCCGTGCGCGCCCGATGCCATCGGCATCAATCACTACGTCACAAGCGAACGCTATCTGGATGATCGCGTGGAGCGCTATTCGCTCAACGAAATCGGGGGAAATGGGCGGATCGTGTACGCGGATGTCGCGCAGGTAGAGGTGCCTTCGGTGCAGCGCATCGGTATCAGCGGACTGCTGCACGAGACCTGGAAGCGCTATCACCTTCCCATGGCGATCACCGAGTGTCACATCGGCTGCACGCGCGAGGAGCAGATGCGCTGGTTGCACGAGGTGTGGCAGGCGGCCAGTCGCGCGCGAGCGAACGGTGTGGATGTGCGCGCGGTGACGAGCTGGGCACTGCTCGGATCCCACGACTGGAACTCACTCGTCACTCGCGAAACAGACTACTACGAGCCGGGCGTGTTCGATGTTCGCGGACCCGTTCCGCGGCCCACGGCTCTCGCGGCGATGGTGCGCGCGCTCGCGACCGATGGGAAATTCGATCATCCCGTGCTTGCGACAGCTGGCTGGTGGAATCGTGGACGATCGCCGTTCTCGATTGCAGCGGACACGCGAGGTCACGCGCAGCCGATTCTCATCATCAAGGATGGGGAGCAGCACGGTCGCGAGCTCGCGAAGGCGTGCGAGCTGCGCGGCTTGGCGCACCTGGTGATCGCGCGCGACGACATCGACTTCGCCTCCGCTTCGGAGCTCGAGCGCACCCTCGACGCTCACCGGCCGTGGGCTGTGATCGATGCGGCGGGAGATCCGGATCTTCTCGCCGATCTGTGCGAGCGACGAGCGCTGCCGTTCACGAGCTACGCGCCGCGCGCGCCGGACGCGAGCGCGACGCTCGACATGCTACTCGACGACTCGTGCAGAACGGAGGAGTACCCGGAGCAGAGCGCCGCCGTCGCGTAGCCTCCCGCCCTAGAGCAACTCGTGTGCGCGCGCTTTCTCGGCAGCCTCGTGGCGGTTGTGGGAATCCAGCTTTCGGCAGGCGTTCTCGAGATGTTTGCCCACGTTCCGATGTGCGCAGCCCAGCGCGTTTGCAATTTCCTTGTTGCTCTTGTGTTGCAGGACCAGCAGAAGAATCTCCTTCTCGCGGGGTGACAGGAGCGGATTCCCCGTTTGCGTCACGCGCGTACGCGGCCGTGCGTCGAGCTCGCGCAATTGGACCTTGGCTCGCTCCAGCTCACCGGCTGCGCCGATGCGCGAGAACACCTCGAAGGCGCGGTTGAGCTGCCGAATGGCGCCGTCGCGGTCGCCCATTTCAACGAGACGCCGGGCAATCTCGAGCCGAAGTCGTGCGCCCTCAAATGGGAAGGGGATGGCTTCGATCTTGTCGGCCAATTCAATCACGCGATCGAGCAGCGGCCGTGTCGTGCCACGTAACATGCCGCTCATCGTCTCGCCAACTTCGGCAAGCAGTGCCCCGACACCATGGCCGAGGCGCTCCGAGTCGTGCCGAAGCCTTTTGCAGTAGAAGTCGGCTTGCGCGAAGTCCTGTTTCCACAGAAGCGCCTCGATCATGCTTGGAAGAAGGCGCAGCACAGTCCACGGCGC
>DASXQD010000072.1:0-1616 GCA_036493195.1 Gemmatimonadaceae bacterium
CGCGCTCATCGCCATCGCGGTCGTGGGCAGACGCTGGCGCGAGACGCACCACGTGCCGATCGCGTATCTCTGGGTGTTCGGCGTTCCGCTGCTCGCCGTGGGGAGCTACGCGGCTACCCGCCCGCTGGCGATGAAGCGCGCGGTAAAGCGTCAGCTCGACGATGACCCGAGCACGCATCAGGAGCGCAGCTACACGCTCGACGCGGCGGGACTCCGCATCGAAGGCGAGAGCTTTCTCGTCGAGCTGAACTGGGCGAAGCTGATCGCCGTGCGCGAGACGAACGAGTTCTTTCTCTTCGTGACGCGAAAGTCGGCGTTCTATCTGCCCAAGCGCGCCATTCAATGGCCGGAAAGACTCGAGGGCATTCGCGATCTTCTGGTCGAGTACCTCGGCGAGCGCGCAGACGTGCGCTAGCTGTTGGTCACGGCTTCGCCAGACGATTGTATTTCGCGAGCACCGCGCGCAGTCGGTCGTGCGGCAGCGCCGTCACGCGCAGGTTGTCCGCTCCCTCCATCGTTCGTGCGGCGACGAGCGCATTGACGATCGCCTCCTCTACGGCCTGCGCGGTCGCCTCGAACAGCGGCGAGATCAGGTCGTTCGATAACATCTTCACTGTCGACACAGAGTCCGGCTGGAACGTCGCGTTGGCTGTCGAGAACGCGATGAAGATGTCGCCAGAGGTGTTGGCGCCGATGCCGCCGTTGCGCCCGATTCCGAGTGAGGCACGCTTCGCGATCCGCTTGAGCTGGTGCGGCAGCAGCGGCGCATCGGTGGCCACGACGATGATGATCGAGCCCTCATCCTTCGTCGCGCCGTGCGGGCTCGTGCAGCGCCCCCAGCGCTCGCCGCGCGGGAGCGAGTCGCGCGTGTCGTAGCACGGGAGGAGATCGGGAATCTCGAGCCCGACAGGTGCCCCGGCGACGCGCAACAGCTTTCGCATGCCGTAGTTGCACTGCACGAGCACACCCACCGTGTAGCCGCCATCCGCAGCGGTGAGCTTCCGCGATGCCGTGCCGGTGCCTCCCTTGAACTCGCTGCAGATCATCCCGGTGCCCCCGCCGACGTTTCCTTCGGGCACGTGCCCACCGCGCGCGCCGTCGAGCGCGGCGAAAACGTTCTCCTTCGTGACATGAAAGCCGGCGACATCGTTGAGCGAGTTGTCGAGCGTTTCGCCAACAACGGGTAGCTCGTAGTCGTAGTTGCGCCCGTGCGTAATCGACCATTCGAGTGTCGCGTCGCGTACGGTACCGACGCTGAACGTGTTCGTGATGAGCACGGGGCCTTCGAGCATTCCCGACTCCTCCACCCAGGTGGTGCCCGTCATCTCGCCATTGCCGTTCAGCGTGAACCACCCTGCGAACACCGTGTCGCCGCGCGCGTGCCCGCGCGGGAGGATCGCGGTGACGCCTGTGCGCACTGGTCCCTCGCCGACGATGCGCTTTCCGCTGCCGCTGATGAGCGTGACCTCGCCCACCTCGACGCCCGCCACGTCTGTGATCGCGTTGTACGTCCCCGGCGTGCCCTCGAATGGCACGCCGAGGTCACGCGCGCGGGGCTCGGATTGGGCGAGAATGTTCGTGACGATCAGCATTGTGATTGGAGCACAGCGTGTCAG
>DASXQD010000073.1:0-24860 GCA_036493195.1 Gemmatimonadaceae bacterium
GCTCGATCTCCTCATCGTGCGCATCCACGCTCACCGCAGTGCCAGGCGCGTCGTGAAAGCTTGCATACGGCGGCTCTTGCAGAGGCGCGAACGCGATCGACGACGTCGATTGCGGAGTGAGAGGCTCAGAGCTCGTCGTCAATCGCGCGTGGGCGAGCACTCGCGTGCCGGGCGCCGCGGCCACGTTCCCGACGAGCGCGACTCCGTCCATCACCTGTATCAATGCCGACAACGCGCTCGATTCGGCCGGCGCGACGATGAGCAGGAGTCCGTCGGCGGCACGAAATGCCTCGAGCAACTTGCCCCAGCGATCGCTGCCGAGCAGCGCTTCGTGATCGATAGGGACGGCGCCGCTCGGGAAGATGATGAGATTGCGCGCCGGATCGACGGTGTACGCGATCTTGTTGAGCGAAACCCCGTAGAAGAAGCTATCGACGAGACCATACGGCGCATCCATGGGAACGAGATCCTCGAGTGGCCCGAGCTCGCCCACGGTATCCGCCACGGCAACGCGCCGCCTGCGCGCCTGCACGCGCGCGATACCGAGGGCGACTTCCGCCGCCACACTCGGTTGCTCACCGATCACCACAGCGCCTGCGCACGCGTCGAATGCGGAGGAGTGGCGATTGCCTTCTGCTTCCCACATCGAAAGAACGGGTCCGTGCGGGGTCGACATCAGGGTGCTCCTTCGTAAACCCAGTACGACTTGCCGGACGTGCGCGCGATTCGTTCCGCCTCTTCACGCGTTGGATATGGCCCGATCACCACTCGATAGATAGTCACCCCGTCGCGCGTCGTGGTCACCAGGCGTGGCGTCGCTCCAGTCACGTGCACCTCTCGCAGAATATCGTTCGCGGCATCCTGTGCGCGCAACGCCGCGAATTGCACCGTGAAGCCGGATTGTCTCGGAGCCGCGCTGTCTGCCCCCGCGCGCGGCGCGGTGCCGCTCGGCGCCGCGTGCATCGGAGCGGCACCTGGCGCGGCGCCCGGAGCGGGCGGCGCGGCGGATCGCGGCTTCAAACCCGTGCTGTCGACTTCGAGCGTGTCACCCGCATGCGGCGTAGCGCCCGAGAACGGGTTTTCGGACGTGTCGCGCTGCACGGAGTCGCCCGAATCGAACGTCACGGGTTGGTCGAGACTTGCGGCGCGCGGACGAAATCCGTTCCACGTGATGAACATCCAGTCATCCGTCGAGCCACCGACTACCGCGCGCTTGGTCGCGAGCGTCTCGGCATCGACCAGCACCACATCCTTTCCGCGGACGAGCGCGAGCCACCCGTTCGGTGCGACCGCGGGAAGATCGGGCCGCCACACGGTGGGCACAGCGCCGATCATGCGATCGGTGCTCACGGAGATCACGTACGCCGTGTCGCCCTCGGACGCACGCGCGAGCACGTACCGCCCGGTCGGATCCATGCGCAGCGACAGCGCGGGTGTGGGGATCGCGACATGCGCGGAGACGTTGCCCGTGTACCGGTCGACGACGAGCAACTCCTTGCTCGAGTCTGCCGCCACGTAGATCCGGTCGCCGCTGGGCGACGTGACCACCGCGTGCGGCTTGCGGGGCAACTTGATGCTCGGCACGATCTGCAGGTCGCGCCCGCGCACGCCCACCAGCCCCGAATCCACCGGGAAATACACGCGATCTCCGGCGGGCGTGCGAATCGCTTTCGAGACGCGTGGCAGCAGCACGCTGTCGGCGATGCGATCGTCGGGCGGATGAATCAGCCAGACGATGGTCCCGAGCCCGCGATTGGCGAGCACGAGCACCGTGCCGTCGGGCTGCGGGATGACGTCGCGCGCGGGCGCGGGAGGCTTGAACGTCCAGCTTCCCGCAGGTGTCAGTCGCGTGACGGAGCCGTCGGCGCTGATACCGTAGGCGGCGGAGCCATCAGCCGAGACGAAGTTGGAGAGCTTTGTAGCCGCATCGCGGGTCACGTCGCCGCGGCGCAGGTCGATGCGAACGACGCCGCCCTTTTCATCTTCGCCGAGTACGGACCCAGCACCGTCGTCGAATCCGAGCAGCCGGGCGAGCACCGGAGTCTTCTGCGATGCGGTCCACACGAGGGAGTCCACGCGCGGGTACGCATACGCGCGCGCGACTCCACCACTCCGCGGAAAGCGAAGAACGAGTTGATCCGGTCCGTTCGCGCTGGCGCTGACCGTGGTGCTCTCCGTGCTCCTGACGGGGGGATGACGATCCCCGCCACGGCACGCTGCTACGAGTACGAGCGCCAGCGCCAGAGGCGACGTTCGCACGAAGGTGAAACTATGCGATCAGAACGTCGGATACAACGAGAATTGCCAGAATCCGTGTCGTCCGGGAGAATCCTTCGGAATCGCGTAGTCCCATCGCAGGATCACGTAGTTGAAGAGATTCACCCGAAGCCCGAAGCCATAGCTCGTCAACAGCGATCGCGTGTTCGCGGGATCATCCAGGCTGCTGCGCTTGAACTCCACCTTTTGCCCGTTGAACCACGTGGTGCCGGCGTCGTAGAAGAAGGCGCCCTCTATCGGCGGCAGCGGGATCACGCCCGCGAGCCCGCCGCGCACGAGCGGAAAGCGCAACTCGATGTTCCCGAACACCACCTTGCTGCCTAAGAGACGATTGCATCGCTGCGCGTTGCTGACCGTTGCGGGGCAGTTGGCATTCGTGATCGCGAAGCTCTGATCGTCGTAGCCGCGAATGAGATCGCTGTAGCCGAGATACTTCTGCAGGCTGTCGGCATCACGGCCGTACGAGAGATTTGCCGTGAGGCGTGTAGCGATGGTGAGATAGCTGAAGAGAATTGCGTCGTAGCGCCGATAGTCGCCGAGCAATCCGATCCACTGAAACTGTCCGAGCGCGGGAGTGACCCCGAAGCGATATCGGCGCCCGTAGATCGGCCCGGTGTACCCGAACAGCGAGTTGTCGGAGACGTAGGAAAGGCTGGGCTCCACGTAGTACTTGCTGCTTCCCGCGACCTCGTTCTGAGTGGCATTCGACAGCGGGAAGCCAGCCTGATCGACGATCTGCGAGAAGACTAGGAACGACCGCTCGAGGTCCGCCAGCGTGAGTCCGAGCTCGAAGCGAGTGAAGCGATTCAGCGGATAGATGCCGATTGCGAACGCCTCGCGATCGAGATAGCGCGCGATCACGTCCTGTTCCGTTAGCGTGCCGTCCCCATTGTCGAGGAACTGCGAGCCCTCGCCGAAATAGAACGGCGACTGCTGGTATCCAACGGCGTACTGGAGGCGATGCGAGAGATTCGTGTATGCCGCGAGTCCCTGCGCATCCGAGAGTCGGCCGTTGATCGACAGCGCAAAGGCGAGATGATTGTTGCCCACCATGTCGCTCAACGAGATGGCGGTTCCGCCGAACACGCCGTTGCCGAAGTTGTCGCGCGAGTAGCCCACGGTTGGACGCGCGACGAAGTCGGGCGAGAAGCGGATGTGATACTTGTATTCCTTGAACTGCGTCGTGTCGGGCAGCCGCAGCGCGCCGCTGTCGAGCATCGCGGCGACGCTCACCTTCTGCTCGACCTGCGCACCGGTATCGGCGAGCGCGTTCGAGGGCCGGAAGGTGGTGCCCGACCGATAGTACGAATAGGAGAGCGAGTCCGGTGGCGTGGAATCCAGTCGCGCCAGCTTCGCCGCCGCCATGCTGTCGATGCGCTGCACGAGCGTCGGCGTCTTCTGCGCATTGAACGGCTGCCGCTTGAGCAGCCGCGGATTGTCGATCGTCCAGACGGTGTACTCGCCGTTCTCCAGATACGTGAACGCCATCTTGTCGGTCGCGTGCGACCAGGTGATCACCGGGCTGAACTCCGTTACGGAGATCACGCCGCCAACGACATTCGTGAGCTGGTAGTGCTGCTTCTGCGCGAGATCGTAGAGGAAGATGTTCTGTCCGCCCGTGCGATCGGACACGAAGGCAATCGACTTCGAATCCGGCGCCCACATGGGATTGATGTTGAGCCCTTCCTGTCCCGGAATGAGCTCGACGTTGCCGCCATCCACGTGATAGAGCGCGATCTGCCAGTGCGGAAAGTTGAGGTTCTTGAGATCTACGCCCGCCGCCTGGTCGGTGGCGAACGCGATCATCGTTCCATCGGGCGACCACTGCGGCTGCATGTCCGCATACAGGTCGTGCGTGAGCTGCGTGAGATTCTTCCCGTCCGCATCCACCATGTACAGATCGGTGATCCCGCCCTTGTTCCCCGAGAACACGAGATGCTTGCCGTCCGGGGACCAGCTCGGCCCCACGATTCCATCGAGTGGCAGCTCGAATTTCGCCACACGCTTTCGGTGCTTCACGTCGAGCAGGTAGAGATTCTCCTGCCCGCCACCGAGTGCCGAGAACGCGAGCAGCTTGCCGTCCGGGGAGAACGAGCTCTGCGAATACAGCAGCCCGATCTCCTGATAGTTTGGATCGAAGGTACTCTTCACCAGCCGGGTGATGCGCTTGCCCGTTTTCGCATCGCCGAGCCAGAGGTCGATGAACACCTGGCCCTTGAGGAAGCTTCCATTGGACAGGAAAGCGATGTACTTGCCGTCGGGCGAGAGCGCGGGCGCGAGGAAGACCTGGCCGCCGGTGCGCTTCTGCGACAGCAGCGGCTTCGCGAAGTGGCGCGGGCGCTGGAGCACGGCCACCTGCGGCAGATACTTGATCTGCATCGCTTCCTTCCACTCGTCGCCGAGATCCTCGAGCGACTCGCCGGTCTCGCGCTTGAACGCGCGCTCGATGCCCATCGAGGGCACGTCGGCCATGATCGCGCCAATGATCTCGTCGCCGAAGCGGCCGGCGACGTAAGCCCAGAGCGGCTGGCCGAAGCGATACGGATCGTAGCGGTCCGGCTGCTCGTTCATCTTCACGATGGTCGGCAGATCGCCGTTGATCGCGGCGTCGCGCATCACCGTGGACGAGCGCGTGTAGTCCGGACCGAGCGACAGATACTCGGCCATGCCTTCCATGAACCAGAGCGGCGGATTCACCTGCGACAGCTGCGCGATGCCGCCACCCGCGCGCCCGCGCGCGAAGATGTCGAACTGGAATTCGTGCGTCATCTCGTGCGTGAGCACGTGCTCGAGGCCGCGGAAGTCACCGGTGAACGGCATCAGCATGCGGTGGCGCAACGGCTCCGTCACACCGCCGGTGCCCTCGCCCAAATCACCCGTGACGTTGTTCTGCCCGAAATCCGCCCGCGATGCGAAGAAGAGAATCGGCTTCTTCTCGCGGAACTCGTGTCCGAGAATGCGTGAGAGCCGCGCGTAATCGCGTTCGGCCATTCGCGCTCCCTGCATCGCGGCGACGCGCTCGTCCGGATAATAGTGAATGAGGAAGTGCTCGGTCTCGATCACCTGCCAGTTGAAATCCTTGTACTGGACCTGGTTCTGACCGAAGTACTCCTGACCCGCCGCTCTCGAGGCGAACGCTCCGCTCGCTACGAGGGTGACTAGCGCTGCGCGCCATACCATGCGTGAGCTCATACCCTGGCCTCCTCCGCGTCGATGGCGACGAGTCGTGCATCACCCCACAGGCGTTCCAGTTGATAGAAGTCGCGCAACGTGGGGTGGAAGACGTGCACGACGAAATCGATGTAATCGAGCAAAACCCAACGACCTTGAGCGAGTCCCTCTACGTGGTGCGCCCGCACGCCTTCCTTCTTGAGCTCATCCAGCACGTGCTCGGCGATCGCGCGCACGTGCGTGTCGGAGGAGCCGCTCGCGATCAGGAAGTAGTCGGTGGCATTCGAGACCCGGTCCAGGTCGAGCACCACGAGGTTGTTGGCCTTGAGATCCAAACACAAAGCGGCTGCACGCTGCACTTGCGCGAGTGAGGACGACACGGGGTGGAGGTGCCTCTCGTCTGTGGTGGAAACGCACGGAGTGCAATGACTGTGCGCGCAATATGTGCGAGGAACCGGGGTGTACCAACACCACTACACGAACGCCCGGCGGAAGTTTCCGCCGGGCGTCAAAGTACGCGCCGTGTCCGCGTCGCGTTTACTGCTTGATCACCCACACCCGAATCTCGGGCTTCACGTCCGCGTGGAGGCGAACCGGTATCTTGTAGACGCCAAGCGCCTTGATCGGCTCGTGAAGGTCGATCTGGCGCTTCTCGATCTCCGGGAAACCCTGCGCATGCAGCTGCTGCGCGATGTCTGCCGAGGTTACCGAGCCGAACAGCTTGTCCTCCTCGCCCACACGCGCCGAGAAGGTGAGCGACACCTGCTCGAGCCGGTTGGCGAGCGTCTGCGCCTGAGTGCGACGCTCGTTCTCCGCAGCCTCGAGGTGCGCCTTCTCGCGCTCGATGCGCTTGCGATTGCCCGGAGTCGCCTCGTACGCGAGCCCGCGGGGGAGAAGAAAGTTTCTGCCGTATCCGGGAGACACCATGACGATGTCACCGGGCTGGCCGAGGTTGTCGATTGCCTGCTTGAGAATCACTTCCATCGGAGTGCTCCGGTCGAACGGTTGATCTTCGAGTGAGCTATCTGGAGGTTCCGGGGCCGGCAGGCGAATCCGCCGTCCGCATCCGTCGCCGCCAATCGATCCACGTATCGGTAACGCCAAGCCCGACTGCAAGGGCAAGCGACACCGGAAACAATACCACTGCGGCAAAGCTCGCCGCGAACTGCGCCCCGAGCGACAGCTGGGGATAAAACCAGGCAATCACACCAAAGCCGCGCAGCGCGTACAGCGCGCCGAAAAACACGACGAGATTCGCACCGAACACGCGCAGCGCATCGAGCGTGGGCAGAACCGTGATCGTCATCCCCGCCACGAGCGCCCAGATCAACTCATCGCTGAACCGAAAATATCGAAACGGCGCCAGCGCCGCACCCAGTCGCGCGCGGCTCATGCGGTGGTACAAGCCCCACGCCAGCGCGCATGCCGCCAGCGATTCGAGCGCGAGTAGCGCCGGATACAGCAACACTGCGAAGGTGCCGGACGCCTGCTGCAGCTCGAGCGCGCGCTGTGCGGCCCACTCGCGCATGCTCGGCGCGAACCTCGCGTTCGGGAATCCCCGTGCCCATTGTGACAGCACGGTGGAGTTCCGCAGCTCGAGCTCCCGCGCGAACACGTTCTCTATGCGACCGGCCGCGTGTGGCGCGAACGCCATTCCGATCGCAGCGATCAGCGCCGCGATCCCCACGGCCGCGAGCGCGCGACCGAGGAACTGCCGTCGCCAGCCGAGAATGCAGACGAGTCCAAGCGCGCCGGCCACGAGCACTCCCCACGAGCGAACGAGATCCGAATACGCCTCGCTTCCGGGGCGCGACGGAATCGCCAGCAACAACCCTGCGAGCGCCGCCCACGCGAGCGCGAGGGCCGAGGATCCACCTTTGCGCCACCCCGCGATGAAGCATGCGGCGAGCGCGGGTACGAGCAGAACGAGTGTATCGACGACAGGTGCGGCCGCCCGCACGACCGGCGCGTGCGAAAGCAGGAGGAACGCTACGAGCGCAATCACGATGCGCGTCCAACCCTGCTCCCGCGGCGGAGCCGCGAGGGCGTCGCTCATGTCAGGCTTGATGACCCCGAATGTACGGCACGAGCGCGAGATAGCGTGAACGCTTGATCGCCGTAGACAGCTGACGCTGATGGCGCGCGCACACGCCGCTCAACCGGCTCGGCAGAATCTTGCCGGTATCGGTGAGGAAGCGGCCAAGCGTGCGATCATCCTTGTAATCGATGAAGCGCACGCGGGTTTCGCAGAATGGGCAACTCTTCTGTGGGCGTCGCATGCTAATCCTCGTCGTCGTCATCGTCACTCGCGCGCCCGCGTCCGGCGGCGATCTCTTCCTCGGTCATCGGCGGAGCGCCGACTTCGTGCTCGTGCAGCGTGATGAGGTAGCGAACGACGCCCTCATCGAGCTTGAGCGCGCGCTCGTATTCCGGAAGCGTGGTCGCTTCGGCTTCGAAGTGTGCGATCGTGTAGTGGCCCGTCTCGCGACGGCCGATGGGATACGCCAGCTGGCGCTTTCCCCAGTGCTCGACGGCGACATCGTTCGTGCCGAGCAGCGCGTGTACGCGCGTGAGCGTGTCATTGATGGCGGCATCTTCGAGTGCGGCATCGAAGATGTACACCACCTCGTACTTGCGAGGCATTGCGGTATTTCCTCCCTGTGGACTGCCGCCTCCCGCGCGGACGGCGGGAGGAGGGGGGCAAGTCATAGAAGCCCTGTAACTTAGCTTCTACGATAGGCTCCGCGCAATCGCTGCCGCATGGCGCGCGCGGTGGCGCGCAGCGCGGCGCTCAGGGCTGGCTCCTGGGGCGGCGCGGCACGGCGCGCGGGGGAGGGAGAGTCGCCGGGACCCAGCATCTCGCGCGTTTCCGTGCAGAACACGGATTTTCCGCACAGCTGGGCGATCTGCACCGCGACGGCCGCGTCGCTCTCGATGAAGAGCCATGCGCCCGTCTCGACGTAGATGTCGGCCTTGAACTGGGCATAGGCCTTCGCCGCGCGGCGCGCAGCCATGTCGGGATACTGCATCATGCGCAGCTCGCCGAACTGCACCTTGTGGCGGGCGAGCCATTCCACAGTCTGTGCACGGTACTTCTCGAGCCGCGACGTCACGAGCCATCCCACCGGCGCGCTCGGGAGCAGCAGCGCGGGCGTGTCGCGGAGAAAGCGCAGATACTCGTGCGCGTCGTCGTTCTCCTCGTCCGTCGGGTCGAGACAGAGTACCCCGTCGATGTCCATGCAGCTGTTCGACAGCACCGTGCCGTGCATGAGGTTCCATTCGAACACGCGCGGCATCGACACGATCTCGCGATACAGATCGACGTGCCCATCCAGGCGCGCCTCCGGTGCCATGTACACGGCGGCGAAGCTGATCCGGTGCGGCAGTGCGGCGGCAGCGAGCTGCGCGCGAACCTTCTGCATCGCGCTGCCGGAGCACACGCTGTCATCGACCACGAGCACGTGCCGGGGCGTCGAGAGAAACTTCCGCGGATCGCTCCCCTTGAAGCGCGCGCCCGACTGGATGACGCGCCCCTCCAGCAGCCCGGCGACATCGGTCATCGGGATGTTGAGATGCAGGGCCAGCAGATTGGCCACGAGGAGCCCGCTGCGCGGAATGCCGGCGACGATGTCGATGTCGCGCGGCAGGTCGCCGAGCCAGCTGACCACAGCATCATCGAGCTGGGCGACGGTTCGGTATTCCATGTCAGCTGATAAGGATCGACGGGAGTGGCATCTACCGATGGACGATTGCGTGAATCTTCGCGCAATCCGCGGTGCTGTCCGGAATGGACGTGCGCCAGCGGTACGCCAGGAGCCGCGTGGACGGCGCCAGATGCACCTGGTCGAGCGTGGTCTCGATGTAATCGGCCACACCGGATTTCACGCTCCACGGCGTGCGCCATTGGCCGTGCTCGGCCAACACCAGCCCGGTAGCGTAGCACGCGCGGAGCTGATCGAGCGATTGCGTCGTGCTCACCACCGGACGTGCGAGTTTCGGAAAGAGCGTGAACTCCGGCCCGGGATGCCGGGGATCGCCGAGATAGTCCACGCTCAAGAGTACATCCGCGCGATGCAGATAGTAGAGCGACTTGAGCTCGGACGTCGAAACGACCACCGCGGCGCTGTCGACCTGCGGCGCCAGCACGGCATTCGCGGCCTCCCAGTCCGGCTGCCCGCGATAGAGCAGGGCGAGCTGCCAGTCTGCGTCGCTGACGCGCATCATCTTGAGCGCGTACGACGTGGCGCCATTGCCGAATGCAGCGAACAGAGCGACGAGTGTGAAGAGCGTGGCAATGGCAAAGGAGCGCGCGCGCGGTCCGAGCGATCCACCCGCAAGCCAGTCGACCGCGCCCTCGAAGGCGGGGCGCACGCGCCGCGCACCCTCGGCCAGGCCCATGCCCACCACTGCGAAGAACATCGGCATCACGGAAAACAAATATCGTTCGGCCTTCCATGCCGCGAGCGAGTGCACCACGAACGCGATGAGGAACGGCACGAGAGCGAAGGTCGCCGCGCGGCCGTTGAGATAAATCGCGAGAATCACCAGCAACGGGAAGATCGTCCAGATCGTCGCGTACTGGTCGAGGAAGATGTCGTGGTAGTAGCGGACGTTGTGGCGATTGGCCGCCGCCCACTGGTCGACATAGTTGAACAGCGCCAGCTGGTTTGCAAACGCGCCGCGCGCGATTGCCGCGAGCGCGACGAGGCCGATCACGGCTACGCCGATCACGGCGAAGGCCATCTGCGGCGAGGAGAGACGTGGGCGCACGCGATCCGCGATCGCCCAGAGGAGCACGCCGGCGATGCCGACGAGCGAGATGACCTGGAAGTGCAGCGCGAGCAGAAAGAGCAGAAGCGCAGCCAGAGAGCGGCGAAGCGCGCGTGCGGTGCCGAGGGTGCGATCGGTGACGACTCGATAGATGAGAATCGCGCCGCCCAGAAAGCAGAGCGTCTGGATCGTGTAGAAGCGCGCGAGCTGCGAGAGATAGATCGACTGCGGCTCGAAGCAGAAGAGCATTGCCGCGATCCACGCGGCCGCGCGTCCCGCCACGGAGCGCACCCACACGAAGAGCAGCGTGACGAGGGCGGCGCCGGCGAGCACGGCTGGTATGCGCGCGACCACGAGACTTTCGCCGAACACGCGGAAGAGGCCGGCAACGAGATAGGTGAAGAGACGCGCGCGCGTGTAGGGCTCGCCGCCCGGAGTGAGCTCGAACGTGCCGCGCGCGAGCAGCGAGTGCGCGGCCATGATGTGATTCAGCTCGTCGACGTACGGAGTGTGGTGCAGGCCGATGAGCCGGACGACGAGCGCGAGTGCGAACACGGCCAGAGGTGCCGCGACAGTAGCCGGTCGCAGCATAGAGGGCTCACGGATTTCCGAAGAGCTCATGTGGCCTAATCTAGTGATGAGATTGACGCACCCGTGTCAATTTTTCCGAATGCTGTGCGAGGTGCATCGAAACGTCGTACAGTAGAGACTTCTAACGGGCTCAACTGGTGACAGCGCCGTGACGGTCCGCACTTCCGCCCGCGTGTCACGCGTGCTACGATGCGACGCTCATTACATACAATTCTCCCTTTCCAGAATCGAGATGCGTCTGCGCCCTCGCCCGTCCGCCACGTCCGCCATCCTCCTCCTGGCCGCGCTCCCGGGCGCGCTTCTCGCCCAGCAGACCACGAAAAAGAAGACGCTGGAGGGGAAGCCTACGCCTTCTGCCGCTGCCCCGATGGCCGATTCCACGGCAGTCGTGCTGCCCACCGCCCTCAAGGCCCGCTCGATCGGGCCAGCGGTCATGGGTGGGCGGGTCTCGAGCATCGCGCTGAGTCCGACCGAGCCGTTCACCTTCTACGTCGGCCTCGGAACCGGCGGGATCATGAAGAGCACGGACAACGGATCGAGCTTCCAGCCGATCTTCGAGCACGAGGCGGTGGCTGCGATCGGCGACATCGCGGTCGCGCCGTCGGATCCGAAGACGATCTACGTCGGCACGGGCGAGGCGAACGATCGCAACACGGTGAGCTGGGGCGCCGGCGTCTACACGTCCACGGATGGAGGGGCCACCTGGACCAGATCGGGGCTCGAGAAGACGCGCGCGATCGCTCGCGTGGTCGTGAATCCGACGGATCCGAAAACCGCGTGGGTGTGCTCGCCGGGCGATGTCTGGCAGCCGGGAGAGCGCGGGATCTACAAGACGACGGACGGCGGAAAGAGCTGGAAGAAGGTCTATAGTGCGCCGGCGCCATTCGAGACGCGCGCCGGCTGCGGCGATCTCGCCATCGATCCGACCGATCCCAACGTGCTGTACGCAACCCTCTACGCGCGCCTGCGTCGCCCGTGGGTGTTCAACTACGGCGCGGCGGCCACCGACGGCAAGGACATTGGCGGTGTGCTCAAGAGCACGGATGGCGGCACGACGTGGACGAAGCTCGCCGGCGGGTTGCCGGCGATGACCGGGCGCATCGGCCTTGCGGTCTACGCGAAGAATCCGAAGACGGTGTTCGCGCTGGTGCAGAGCGATGCGGGGGGAACGTCGGATATCGACGATCCGTACAGCAAGGCCGGCGGCGTGTTTCGCAGTGACGATGCCGGCGCCACGTGGACGCGGCAGAGCAAGCTGGATCCTCGCCCGTTCTACTTCAGCCAGATCCGTGTGGATCCCACGAACGACAAGCGCGTGTACGTGCTCGGCTTCATGCTCCACGTGTCGGACGACGGAGGAAAGACGTGGCGTGAGGATCGCTTCAAGAACGTGCACTCCGACAATCACGCTCTCGCCATCGACCCGCACATGCCGAAGCGCATGCTCCTCGGCACGGACGGCGGCCTGTACGAGAGCTACGATGGCGCCGAGGGGTGGGCGCATCTCAACCGGTTCGCCGCGGGCGAATACTTTCGCGTGAGCACGGACAACTCCAGTCCGTACCGGATCTGCGGCGGATTGCAGGACAACACGAACTGGGTGGGCACGGCGGACACGCGCAGCAAGGAAGGCATACGCAACGCGGACTGGCTCGCGATCGGTGGCGGCGATGGCTCGTACTGCACCTTCGATCCCGCGGATTCGAATCTCGTGTACGCGGAGTCGCAGCAGGGATTCATCTTCCGCTTCGACCTGGGGAGCGGGCAGGACAAGAATCTTCGTCCGCAGCCGGCTGAGGGACAGCCGGCGTTCCGCTTTCACTGGACGTCACCGCTGTTCGCGAGCGCGCACGACAAGGGCGTTCTGTATTACGCTGGAAATCGTGTCTTCAAGCTCACCAATCACGGCGAGCAGTGGCACCTGATCTCTCCGGATCTCTCGACCAAGAGCTACGACCGCATGACGACGGTCGGCAGCGGCGCGGAAGACTTCGGCGTGGTGTACGCGCTGGCCGAGTCGCCGGTAAAGGCCGGCGTGCTGTGGGCGGGAACCGACGAAGGGAAGCTGTGGCGCACGGATGACGATGGCGGCACGTGGACCGATCTCACGTCGTCGGTGCCGGCTGCCGCGAAGGGGAGCCGCATCAGCAGCATCGCCCCGAGTGCCGCCGATGTGCAGGTCGCGTACATGTCCGTCGATGCGCATCGCGAAGGGAATTACGCGCCGCTCGTGTTTCGAACCGGGGATGGCGGAAAGACGTGGACGAGCATCGCGTCCAACCTGCCAGCGGAGTCGCCGGTGAAAGTGATTCGCGAGGACTCCAAGAATCCGAAGGTCCTGTTCCTGGGCACGGAGTTCGGTCTGTGGACCACCGTGGACGGCGGGCGCTCCTGGTTCAAGCTCGGCAACCTGCCGACCGTCGCTGTGGATGACATTCACATGCAGGAGCGCGATCGCGACCTGATCGTCGCGACGCACGGGCGCAGCCTGTACGTGATCGACGATGTGGGCGGCCTCGAGCTGCTCACGCCGGAGGTGCGTGCCGAGCCGGCGCATCTCTTTCCGCCGCGTCCCACCGTCGGCTTCGTGCCGTATCCCGGATTCGTGGACTCGAACGGCAATGCGGTGTTCCGCGGGAGCAATCCACCCGAGGGCGCGCTGCTGACGTTCTGGCTCAGCAGCTACTCTCCGGAAGTGGTGAAGGTCTCGATCACGAATGCGGAGGGTCAGCCGGTTGCGAATCTGACGGCGCCTGCGATCGCCGGCCTCAATCGTGTGAACTGGGATCTCAAGCCCACCAAGGACGTGCTCACGGAATACGGCGGTGAAGGGAACAAGCCGGTTCCCGCGGGCGAGTACACGGTGACCTTGAAGGCCGGAAGCCACACGAGCACGGAGAAGCTCAAGGTGAGCTATGTCCCGGGCGTCGAGACGCGCTAGAGGTTGCCAGCAAGGTCGATTTCCACACAGTACTTTTCGGGAGCGTCGCAGTCCGCGACAGGCCATTCAGGAGGCGCACATGAGTGATTCACGTTCGGCCGCGCACCCCGACCATGAGGCATCCATGGGCGGTGCGGCAGTCGAAGTCGGCACTGGGCTCCCCGAGTTTCTGACGCAGGACTACTCGCAGTACACGCAGGACGATCACGACACGTGGAAGATGTTGTACTCGCGCCGCATGGACTCGCTGAAGGACAACGGCAGCGAGATCTATCTGAGTGGCGCGAGGCTGATCGGGCTCGAGCCGAACAAGCTGCCGAATCTGAACGATGTGAACTCACGACTCGCGGCGCGCACGGGTTGGGCGGCGGTCGGGGTTGGCGGCTTCATGCCTCCCGTGGTGTTCTTCCGGTGTCTCGCCGCGCGTCGCTTTCCGACCACGCTCACGATACGCCCGCGCGCGAAGCTCGATTACCTGCCGGAGCCGGACATTTTCCACGACGTATTCGGTCACGTGCCGCTGCATGCGGATCCGGTGTTCGCCGATTTCCTTCAACACTTCGGTGCTCTCGCGGCCGTATCGCCGGGTGAGAAGGAGACCGAGGAGATGGCGCGTCTCTTCTGGTTCACCGTCGAGTTCGGACTGATCAAGGAGAGCGGTCGCACGAAGGTCTACGGCAGCGGGTTGATTTCGTCGCACGGGGATGCGGCGAACGCGCTCGGACCGAATTGTGATCGCCGCCCCTTCGATCTGGATGCGGTGATCGCGCAGCCGTACGAGATCGACCGCATGCAGGACGTGCTGTTCGTCGTCGACTCGTTCGAGCAGCTCTTTGCCGCGGTCGAGACCATCGCCGCGCGCCGCAGGGTCAGCGTCTAGAAGGCGCTAGAGGATAGCGAGGGAGCCGGGGTTCGCGCCATCGAGCTCGAGGCGCACGCGAGCACCCGGCTCCAGCGCGCGCAGCACATCACTCTCCACGAAGTGGTGCACGTGTTGGCCGGTGCTGGCGGACTTCGCGCACGTGCACGTCATCGCGTGCAGCCGGGCCTCTCCGCTGCCGTGCGCGGTGCGCACCGAAAAGGTTTCGCCGAGCTGCGCGAGCTGCGCGACCGTGGACTCCGAGATCTCCAGGCGTCCGTCGCGTGGAGTCTTGCGCGAGACGGTCGGCTCTTCGATCACCACGCGGGCGTCAGCTCTTTCGTCTCTCGCGACGAGCGAGCGGCGAGGCCGTGGAGGTCGGGGTAATCGGCATGCCCCAGCCGTTGCGTGCCGCGTCGGGAAGGGCATCGCGCGCCGCGGTTGGGTACAGCGCCCGTTCATCCGAATGCGCCGGACGCAGCGCGAGCCACACCAGCCACAGAAGAAGTGGTGGTACGGCGATCCAGAGTGCGACTTCAAGAAGCGGGGCGACGCCGGACCAAACCGTCACATTCTCCCTGATGGCGAGGAGCTTGACGCCCGCATCTCCGACCGACAGCGATGCGTTGGCGTGCACGTTGGGGTGGCGACTGACGTCCAACGCGAAGCGCGCGACTGGCCAGAGCGTGACGCCGGCGAGGCCGACCCAATATGCACCCCACGCGCCCAGCAAATGAGCGATTCCCATACGGCGTATCGAGAATGACATGATATCTCTCCTCCCGTGATACTACGCCGATTGAGCCGAAAGTGTGGCGGGCTCCGCCGGTGCTGCGAGCTTATGGAGACTTCGTTGCCGCGACTTTGAGTGATTGCGCCGCCGCGAGGAGCTGCGCTTCACGTTCGGGCGAGTGCGTGAGGATGATGAGCTGGAGTCCGACAGCGTTGCGGATCACGGTGTTCGGTGTGTCGACATTGAGGGTGTCGCCGTGCGCCGGACGCGTGAGCTGCATCTTGTGCGACGGCGCTGGTCGCCCCTCGAGCGTCAGCGCGCAGGTGGATGTCCCGAGCGGCCGGCCGATGTCCATGCCGCCCATTCCCATGCCGCCCCGGTACAGCGAGTGCGTGCCGTGAATCTCGACGCTGCTCGAATCGGCACCGATCCATCGGTTTCCATCGACGCCGGAGGCGAGCGGAGCCTCCTTGAAGTCCTTGGGCAGCGACAGCTCACCCTGGAGCGAGTCGGTCTTCCACTTCGCCTGAATGAGCTCGGTCCCCGGGGATGAGACAACACACTTCGGCATTCCCTCCGCACCCTTCGCCCAGCCCTCGGGCGTGAGCCCGTGCCAGAACTCGAGCTCTTGCAACGAAATGCCTCGAGGCGACGCGGGTGAATCCGATGTTTGCGCGCGGACGCTCGCGGCACCGACGGTAGCGCCGAGCAGCGCGGCGCAGAGCACGTTCGTGAATCGCCAGATCATGAGCCCATCTCCATAACGCGACGCGGGTTGCCGGAAGCGTATCACCGGCATCGTCATGAAGACTACCTGATCGCGCAACGGGGAAAAGGCCCGCGGCACCCCCTCACGCCGACCCCGTCAAGCAGCAGGGACCTCCTCCGACGGCGACGCGGGACCGCGGCCAAACATCAGCAAACCGAACCAGATCGCCAGCGCCGCGTACGCGACGAAGGCGCCCCACACGCACGCATTACCGAGCGAGGCACGGAGCGCGTGGAACACTGCGAACACGCCCACCAGCGCATGCGCGAATCCGCCGACCACAACGCCGCGCCCGTAGATCCCGCCGAGCAGCATCGTGCGCGCGAACCAGGTGCTGACTGCGATTCCGAACAGGGCGGACCCGTACAGCTGTCCGAGAACGAGAGCACTCGCGGCGGGCTCGATTCCGAAGCACGCGAGCGCGAGCTCCGGCGCGAAGATGAGCACGAGCGCTGCGGCGCCAAGTACCGCCGCAATACTCTCCATCACGCGTTGAACGATCACGCGACGCTCCGCGGGTGCGCGCGCAGCCGTGCGCCGAGAAGCGTCATGGGGATCAGTAAGAGAAGGAAGCTGAGGTGGTACCAGAGCGGGATGAGGTACCACAGCTTCAGCTGAACGAAGACGCCAGTCGCGAGCAGGAGCACTCCGAGTGCGGCGGCCGGAAGCGCCCACGCGACTCCGGCGATGCGCGCGGTGACGTACCCCGACATGAGCGATATCAGCACGCTGCCCACGAGGAGCAACAGCAGCGGCTTCGCATCCGCCATCGGCTCGGTCACGTGTGGCGACATGATTCCGAGCAGCAGCAGCAACTGGTTGAGGCTCAACCACAGCACGGACCATAAAATGAAGCCCGCGACGACGCCGAGAACCTGCTTCATGCGATCTCCTGGTTATGTGGTTGATCGATATATTCTGGCACACCGATGAAGAAATCACCATCGCGTACGCGTCCGGACTCGAGCCGAGAGCGCATCTACGCCCAGGTCCGGAAGATCCCGCGCGGCAAGGTCGCGACGTACGGGCAGATTGCGTTGCTGGCCGGGCTCGAGGGGCAGGCGCGTCAGGTGGGCTACGCGATGGCTGCGATTCCCTCGAGCAGCACGATCCCGTGGCATCGCGTGATCAACGCGCAGGGTCGCGTGAGCATGCGTAGGGAAGGTCCTGGCGGATCGATCATCCAGCAACAGCTGCTCGAGCGCGAAGGTGTAGTGTTCGACGGAGGTCGCGTGTCGCTGGCGCGTTTTCGATGGAAGCCTCGACGCCGGTAATCGAGGGCTCCCCACTCACGCTCGCGCGCCACGAAGGCCGAGCCAGACCACCTCGTGGTAGCGCGCATCCACCCACGCCGGGGAATGCGTTTCGTCGCGATCGAGCGACCAGCGCACGAGCTCCACGAGCGCGCCCGCGTACATGCGGGAGGCAATCGGGATGGGAACGGAGAGCGTGCCCGGATCCGGCACCAGCAGCGTGATCCGGCGAGCGATCAGCTTCGCGAGATGGCCCGCGATGAGGTCGAAGAGCACGTCGCGCCGGCCCGAGCGATCGAGCGCCCGCTGAAACGCGCGCACGTCGCGCATGTGCTGCAGCAGCTCGGCCACGGGCGCGACGCGGTTGCCCGCCACGCCCGGCCGCTCGAAGTACTCGGTCATCATCCCGAAGAAACGCTCCGCATCGCTCAGGAGTAGATCGTCGGTGCTCCTGAAATGCGCGTAGAAGGTGGTGCGGCCGACCTTCGCCTTGTCGATCACGCGCTGCACCGTGATCGCGTCGAACTCCTCGGCCAGCATCAGCTCCGTCAGTGCGACGCCGAGCGCGCGCTTCGTGCGGCGCACGCGACGATCCTCGCGCGGCGCGACCGCACGCGCGCGGGGCTCCCGTTCCGGAACATCGTTGCGTGGTTTGTTCGTCATCATGGCCACCGGTGCAAGTGCGACTGACGTGGGAACGTGCGGCGACTACACTCACCCCAACATTTCCTTTTCGGAGAGCGGCTGATGAAGGGTGATGCAATCTACGGAAGTGCGCTGATCGCCGGCGCGCTCGCAGGCATGATGACGATGCTCATGCATCCCACTGGAAATCAACTCCTGGCCGACGTGCAGCACATGGCGCCGCTGGGGATGGCGGTGCATGCGCTGGCGCTCGTGGCGCTGCCGGTTTCGTTCTTCGGTGCCATCGGCCTTTCGCGCGTGCTCGGTAACGACGGCAACAGCGGCAACGCGGCGCTCGCGGGTCTCGTAGCGTACGGAATGGCGCAGCTCGCGGTGATGATCGCTGCCGTGGCGAGCGGACTCCTGGCGCCCGCGCTCGCGGTGCAGATGGTGAGCACGAGTGGCGCGGAGCACGATGTTGCCGCAGCGCTGTTCCACTACACGGGCGCCATCAATCAGGCGTTCGCGAAGGTCTTTGTCGTGGCATCATCCACCGCGATCCTGCTCTGGTCGGCGGCGATTCTGGCGCACGGCCGTCTGGCGCGCGCGGCGGGAGTGCTCGGCGTGATCGTCGGCGCGCTCGTGCTGTTCGCGGTCCTAGTCGGGCATCTGCGACTCGATGTGCACGGTTTCGGCGCCGTCGTGCTCTGTCAGGGACTCTGGATGATCACGGTGGGAGTGCTTCTCGCGCGATCTCGCCGGCCACTCGAAGTCACGTGACCTGCGCCCGTTCATCTCACGAGTGCGACTTGCTGTCCGCCAGCACTTCGTAGTGCAGCACGAACTCCTCGCGCTCGAGCAGAAAAGCATCGTCCTCGCCATAGTAACGCGCGCGCTCGTAGTCCTCGCCGGCAAACGCCTTGATCGACTCGATCGAGTCCCAGAGCGTCGTCAGCAGGTATTCGGTGACGCCGTTGATCGTGCGTCGGAGCACGCGCACGCCGCGGTTGCCCGGGGTCGAGGCGTAGTCCGCGAGGCCG
This sequence comes from Gemmatimonadaceae bacterium, assembly GCA_036493195.1. Taxonomy (GTDB): domain Bacteria; phylum Gemmatimonadota; class Gemmatimonadetes; order Gemmatimonadales; family Gemmatimonadaceae; genus FEN-1250. The sequence continues at coordinate 19,029 of DASXQD010000073.1, forward strand.
GTGCGCAGGAGATATGCGTAATACTCATCGCTCTTGCTCTCGGGCACCCGTCCGTGCCAGCTGCGTGCGATCATGGCGTGCTCCGCTTTGGCTACAGTACGAAAGGAATGAATCGTTTAGTGCGACTTGCGTACTCGGCGTACTCGGGCATCGCCGCGCGCAGCAGCTCTTCCTCGGCCAGCACGCGCACGATCGTCATCGCCGTTGCGAGCGCGCCGAGCGCGAGATCGAGGAGCGTTGGCGGAATGCCGTGCGCCAGAATGCCCGTCCACATGAACAGCAGCACCGAAGCGTAGATCGGGTGTCGCCAGTACCGATACGGCCCCGAGGTGACGAGGCCGCCCGACGTTGGATTGGCGGTCGCGTGGAAGCTCCGCATGCCGAAGGTGAGGCGAGCCCACAGCATGAGAAGCGCAGCGAGCACCTGGAGCGCGATGGCGACGGGCCCTGCCGCGAACAGCGAGTGCTTCTCGACGAGCAGCACGACGCACGCGGCCAGCACCAGTGTCGCGAGGAGTGAGCGGGTCTTTGTGTTCATCGTGCGTTTGCTCCTCATGGGCTACCAGTCTGTGGGAACATAGTCCTTGAGAAATTTGCCCCAGAGATGCGTGCCGCTGTTGATGCCGGAGATGATCGGGTCGACGATGCGCGCCGCGCCATCGACGATGTCGAGCGGTGGATGAAAGCGATGCTCGACTACTTTTCGCGCCGTGATCTCGGCCGGGTCTTCGTCCGTCACCCAACCCGTGTCCACGCTGTTCATGTGGATGCCGTCCGTGAAATAATCCTTCGCGGCCGTGCGCGTCATCATGTTGAGCGCCGCCTTCGCCATGTTGGTGTGCGGATGTCGCGTGGTCTTGAACGGCCGATAGAACTGTCCCTCCACGGCCGACACGTTGACGATGTGCTTGTCGCGCTCCGGCGTGCGCAGCATGAGCGGCTTGAGGCGCGCGTTGATGATGAACGGCGCAATCGCGTTCACCAGTTGCACCTCGAGCAGCTCCACGGACGACACCTCTGCCATGAGGAGCCGCCAGGAATTCCGGCCGCGGAGATCGATCTGCTGCAGGTCCTGATCGAGTCGTCCCTCGGGGAAGAGATCCTTCTGCGCCTGGCGCTCCTCGGGCAGGAGGGCGACCTGCGACAGCTGCGCGGCGTGCGTGAGCCCGGCCACTTCGGAAATGCGGCGATCGAGCGCTGCCGGCGCGAGCGTGTTTCCTTCCGCTTCGGGGAGCATGTGATAGCCGCGCAGCCCCTCGTAGGCGCCGAGCAGCTTGCGGGCGTGCGCGGGGAGATCGCGCAGTGATGCGCGCTCGCCATCCATCATGTGCTCGTAAAAATCCGGAGGACGACGAACGGTCTGACACGCGTTGTTGACGATGAAGTCGAGCCGGTCGCGCGTGGTGAGCAGCTCGTGGCAGAATGCCTCGACGCTTGGCGTGTGGCGAAGGTCGAGCCCGAAGATCTCGAGACGATCGCTCCACTCGGCGAAATCGGGCTCCTTCGCGTAGCGCGCCGCGGAGTCGCGGGGGAAGCGCGTCGTCACGATGAGCTTCGCGCCCGCGCGGAGGAGCTTGAGCCCCGCCTGATAGCCGATCTTGACGCGGCCACCGGTCAGGAGCGCGACTCGGCCGCGCAAATCGGCGAGCTCCGTTCGCTTCACGAAGTTGAACTGCGCGCACTCGGGGCAGAGCTGATCGTAGAAATGGTGGATCGCCGTGAAGTGTCGCTTGCAGACGTAGCAGTGGATCGACTCGCTCAGCTCCGCTATCGGCGGCTCGTCGTCGATCGCATCGGGGCTCGCGGGTGGAAAGACGTTCGGCGTGGTGAACACCGTCTCGCGGCGCAGCCTGCGAATCCCCGTCTCGGCGTACACACGATCTTCGTGTCTCACCACCGACGCCTTCTGCTGCTTGATCGCCTCCTTGCGAAGGCGGCGGCGGGCGTTGATGTCGGGGCTGAACACGACGCCCACTGCGTTGAGAATTCGCTTCCGATCCTCGGCGCACACGCGCGCGAGCAAGCCGCGATCGTGTCCGATGTCCTCGAGGAGTTGGGCGGCCTCGCGCACGCGCGCCTGCAGCGCGACATCGATCGCGCCTTCGGGTGTTTCCATGTGTGGCATCAGCATGGCATGAAGGCTAACGCGACGGGAGCCCGGCGTCAGCCGCTCGGAACGTTCCCCTTCTTCCGGAGCGGATCGCGCGAGAGCACGTACGATGGGAGGTTGCGGCTTTCCGCACAGCAGGCAATCAACTCCGCCAGACGCTTCGCACGCGTCTCCGGGCGCTTGGCGCTGATCACGCGCCAGGTGACGGTCCGCCTGTACCAGGCGGGACACTGCTCGAAAAATTTCCAGGCGGTCTTGTGGCGCTTGAACTGGCGCTCCGACTCGGCGTCGAAAACTGCCGAGTGCTGGTTCTCGTACGCATAGACTGAGCTCTTTTGCGCGCTGCGACGCTCGAACGCCCGCATGCCCGCGGGGTGCACGCGCTTCGAGGCAATGAGCTCGCGCATCTTGTGCGTGTTGACGGTGCTCCAGATGCTCGACGATTTTCGGGGCGTGAAGCGGATCGTGTAGCTGGAGTCATCGAGGCGTCGCCGCACGCCGTCGATCCAGCCGAAGCACAGCGCCTCCGCCACCGACTCCGGCCACGTCATGCTCTCGTGGCCGGAATCGCGCTTGTGAAAACCGACGAGCAGCTCGCCACGCGTTTCGTGATGGTGCTCGAGCCACTCCCGGAAGAGCGCGGGCCGAGCGAAGAATACCGGCTTCGGAGACTTCTGCGGTTTGCCGGTCACGCGCGCTTGAAGTACTGGACTGCGCGCTCGTGCTTCTGGGCTGCCGCGCGAGTCCTGAACGTGCCAAGATTGCGCCGTTTCCCGGTCTTGGGATTCTTCTTGCGCGAGTACAGGCGGTACTCGCCGCTTTTCAGCTTGCGAATCATGTCTCCTCACCTCCATCTGCGTTGTGAGAAAATCGTAACACCAGTGACGCGAGCCTGTGCACGGAGGTCTTTGGGGGAACACTATTCCGCTTCCCGGAAGGATGCTCGTGCCGTCTTCGCAGGATCGACCCATTCACCGCAACTCTCGCGCTCGGACGATTGCGCGCGCGCGTTTGTCTCTCGTTCTGACGATGGCTGCGTCGCTGATCGTATGGGCATGCAGCGACGGCACGGCTCCGGCGCCGCCCCTGCTCGAGGTCGCCGCGGGCGACGGACAGCATGCGATGGCGGGAACGGAGCTTCCTGATCCCGTAATCGTTCAGCTGCTTGATGCGTCGCAGCGGCCGCTCATCGGCGTGCACGTCACGTGGTCCTCGCAAACCGGCGCCGGCGACGTGATCACTCCCGAGTCGGAAACGACCGATGCGAACGGCAGTGTGCGAGCGCGGTGGCGCCTCGACGCGACGACGGGCACGCACACGCTCGTGGTCACGGCGGACGGCGGAGCGACCGCGCATGCAAGCGCGTATGCGGATGCATCACCCGTCGCAAACGTGCACGCGCTCTCGATCGTGACGTACGAAGGATCGGGGCAGGCGGTGCATCCGGACTTCGTGCGCCTGCCACCCTCGTGGAGCGGCGACCCGTTTCGGCTCGTGGCCACGCCATACCCCGGGGGCAATGCCGCGTACGAGAACCCGTCGCTGTACACGGGAAGCACGGGAATCTCGTGGGCCGTTCCCGCAGGCGTGACCAATCCGCTCGAGCAGCCCGACATCGCCGGATATCTCTCCGATCCAGACATACTGTACGATCCGGATGCAAACGAGCTTCGGATCTACTACCGCCGCGTGACGAGCGCGAACGAGATCTGGATGACACGCTCCGCGAATGGCGTCTCGTGGAGCCCGCCCGTGCTCACCGTGCAGGCGCCGAATCACCTGATCATCTCACCGACGATCGTGCGTCGAAGCTCCACGGTGTGGTTGATGTGGAGTGTCAACGCAGGCCCGATCGGCTGCGGTTCGGCATCGACCACGGTGGAGCTCCGCCGGTCCGCGGACGGAGTGCACTGGTCGGCTCCGCAACCGGTGTCGCTGAGCGATCCCGACGGCTTTGCGTGGCACATCGACGTCGAGTGGATTCCATCGCGCAACGAGTACTGGGCCGTGTATCCAATCAAGGTTGCCGGCGGCTGCACGACAGACAGGCTCCGCTTCGCAACCAGTGCGGATGGACTGCACTGGACGTCATATCCATCGCCCGTGCTGCTCAAGGGCGCGAGCGATGAGCTCCGGGATATCGTCTATCGCTCGACCATAGACGTCGATGCCGATGCAGGTGTCGTCACGTTATGGTACTCCGGAGCGAAGTACGATCGCGGGATCTACGGCTGGCATCTCGCGTGGGAGCGAATGTCGCCAACGCAGCTGCTGGCCCGCGTGAGCACACCCACGTCGGTCGCCGCGAGATCGGCTCCAATGCGATCCGACCTGCCACCGCTCACGAACGAGACGGCGCCCTAGCGGCTCGGGCTTTCGTTCCGCGCACGAACATGCAGATGCTCGATACCTGCATGGGCGACGCTTGCAGTGAGCTCGCTACGGGGCTTGTGAGGCCGCCGCGGCAGACAGCGTGATCGTCGAGTCGATGTGGAAGTCGCGCAGAAGCCCATCAATCACGAGCGTGGCGCGCACGGGTACGGCTTCGTCGCCGCGCAGCTTTCCGTCCTCGATCGCCTTGCGCACGTGGTTCTCGATCTCGCGCTGCGCGGTGACGCCGAAGTGCTTCAGGAACTTGCGGATAGAGAGGTTGAACGCGTCTTCATCCATGGAGCTTCCCCCGGAACGAGTACGAGGTGGCGCGGAGCGACGTCGGGATCAAGTCGCATCCGCGAATGAATAGTCGAAGATGTACGAGTGCCGCTTGCCATCGATGATTATCTGCATGGTGCCCGTGAGGCCGGCGAGGGCGCCAGTGCCGGAGTCCGGGATCACGGTGATCGAGAGCGACGGCACGCCGCGATTCATCGTACCGGTGTGCTGCAGCATGAAGGTGCCTTCGCGCCCGAGCAGCGTGCCCGTCACTTTCTCGACCGCAACATAGCCCGCAGATCCCTTCACCGAGCCGCTCGCGGACAGCATCTCGCCCTGGCTCGTGGCCGAGAGGTCGCCCGTGAATTGTTTCTCGATGGACATCCTGGCGAGTGGGGCCGGGTTTCCTGCCCACGCCGAGGTGAGAGGCGCGAGCGTCACCTCGAACGGACCGCTGGCGCGCTGAATCGTGCGTAGCTCCGGCATGGCCTGTCGTATCCGAATTGTGTACCGATGAAATGCACAGCGAATTCCGCAAAGCTAACAGATCGTTCGACCGCGCTCAGGTCACGGCCGCCTCGCAGAGCGCGCGCAGCCCAGCGATGTTCGCCGTCAGCGCGCCGGGCAAACTGAGCCGTGAGATCAACGATTCGGGCGACTCGTAACTCAGCCAGCTGTGCCCGTCCGCATCCTCCCAGGCGAGAGCGCGAAGCGGCAAGGCCAGTCCAGAGACGGGATTGGCTGCGAGGAGTGGCGTGCCTGCGCGCGGGCTCCCGAACACGAGCTGGATCATCGGCCGAAGCGTGAGGCCAGCCGCTTCGGCATCTCGAGAGAGCTCGATGCGCGCGAATAACGTGAGCCCATGTGCGTGCACGAGCTGCGCGAGGCGATCCGCCGTTGCACTCGCGCGCGCCGCGCTGCGCAAATGCACGATTCCCGCGATGCTCGGCGGCTCGATCAACTTTCCCTCACCCGGCGCATTCGCGCTCGCATCTCTCGACATCGCTCACTCGGTGATCGAGCCGCACTCAGCTCCCCGGATGATACGTTCGTTCCGTGTGTCCCACGAG
>DASXQD010000074.1:0-6836 GCA_036493195.1 Gemmatimonadaceae bacterium
CATCACGCTGATCTGCGCCGGGCGCGAGAAGCTGTTTTCGCTCGAGGATGCGGCGTGCGCCGGGCGCTACGTACGCGCGATCACGAAGCGGCTCATGAAAGTGGAGCTCGGCGATGGCGCATTCGCCGCAACGGTGCTGGATCGCAAGTACGCGGACCGGCTCGATCTGCTGTTCGCGGATTCCGAGGCGGGGAAGGCGCTCGCCGAAGCGGGATTCGGGAAGGATCTCGAGGACTGTGCGAAGCTCGACTCGTGCCCCGTGATCCCGATCTTTCAGGATCGGCAGATCACGTTGCTGGGTCCCGACCGGGAGCGATAGCGGCAATGGCCGAAGGGCAGCTCAAACGGGAGCTCGTCGGCGTGGTGCTGCTCGTGTTCGCGCTGTTCCTCGCCGCCACGATCCTGGTGGGTGGCGGATCGCCCCTCGCCGGCGCAGACGCGCAGGGCCTCATGGGGCCCGTCGGCTCGTGGCTCCGGCACGCGATGCTCAGCCTTCTGGGTCTTCCCGCGACTCTGCTGCTTCCACTCGTGCCAGCCGTACACGCGCTTCGACTCTTCGGGCGCATGCGATCGGACACCGATCGCTCGTGGATGCTCTTCCTGGCCGGGCTCGTCGTGCTGGTGCCGATCGCTTGCGGACTCGGTGTCGAGCAGGGCGCCCGCAGCGTCTCGTTCGCGGACGGATTGTGGGGGTCGTTCGTCGCCTACTACCTGCACGCGTTCTTCGGACCGGTGGGTGCGTGGCTCGTCGTCTCGATGCTTCTCTGTGCCCTCACGGTGCTCACGCTCGCCTGGAATCCGATTCGGGTGTTGATCGGCGTGCGCGTGCAGCACGTTCAGGTCTTCGAGCCGGTTGCTGCCAATGCCCCGGCAAAAGGACGGAAGAAGCGAAAGGGAGTCGAGGCGGTGGAGGTGCCCGCCGCGCTGCTCGAGCCGCCGCCGGAAGAGATGCCGCAAATCGAGCCGGCGCTCATGCACGACGGCGGCGCGGATTCTCAGGAGGATGGCGCCAAGGGAAGAAAGAGGAAGAAGAGTCGCGCCGAGCTGTCGGTGGAGCACGACGAGCGCATCGCGGCCGCAATCGACGCGACGGACGAGGGATCGCTCGGAGATGACGAGCTGCCTCCGCCCGAGCTGCTCACGCCGGCGGAGCCGCGCAACGTGGAGCTCGGAAAGAAGGATCTCGATGCGATGGGCGTGAAGCTCGTCGACGCGCTGCGCACCTTCCGCGTGGAAGCCGAGATCACGGGGCGCACGACCGGTCCGGTGGTGACGCAATTCGAGGTGGAGCCCGCGCCCGGCGTGAAGGTGCGGCAGATCGCCAACCTCTCGAACGATCTCGCGCTCGCGATGCGCGCCGCGAGCATACGCATTGTCGCGCCGATTCCCGGACGCGGCGCGGTCGGCGTGGAGGTTCCGAATCCCACGTCCGAGATCGTCGCCTTTCGGGAGCTGATCGAGTCGTCGGAGTTCAAGACGCGCGTGGCCGCGCTGCCGATCGCGCTCGGCAAGGACCTCGAAGGGAAGCCGGTGATCGCCGATCTCGCGAAGATGCCGCACCTGCTGATCGCCGGCGCGACCGGCTCCGGAAAGTCCGTGTGCGTGAACACGATCATCACGAGCCTCATCTACAAGCACACGCCGAAGACGCTGCGCTTTCTGATGGTCGATCCGAAGATGGTCGAGCTGTCGGTGTACAACACGCTGCCGCACCTCCGGCACAAGGTCATCACGGACAGCCGCGATGCCGCCTCGGTACTCAAGTGGGCCGAGATGGAGATGCAGGAGCGGTACGAGCTCTTGGCGGCCAACGGCTGCCGCAACATTCAGGACTTCAATCGCCGGCTCAAGAACGGCGAGAAGCTGAAGGTTCCGAAGCAGAAGAACGTGGCGTTCGAGAGCACCGAGTATACCGGCAAGCATCTTCCGTACATCGTGGTCGTGATCGACGAGCTCGCGGACCTCATGATGACGGTGCAGGGCGAGGTCGAGCCGCCGCTCGCACGACTCGCGCAGAAGGCGCGCGCGATCGGCATCCACCTGCTGCTCGCGACGCAACGGCCGAGCGTGAACGTCATCACGGGCCTCATCAAGGCCAACTTTCCGAGCCGCATCGCGTTTCGCGTGGCGTCGCAGGTGGACAGCCGCACGATCATTGATGGCATGGGCGCGGAATCGCTGCTCGGGAATGGAGACATGCTCTTCATCCCGCCCGGAAAATCGGAGGCTGCGCGGCTCCAGGGTGCGTATATTTCGTCCGAGGACACCGAAGAGCTGATGAAGTGGTACGAGGCGCAGAAGGAGAAGCGCAAACAGGTTTTCGAGTCGCAGGGGCTCATCGTCGAGGAGCCGGTGGCGTACGAGTCGGACATCCTCGAGGAGATGCGGAAGCGCGAGGCCGCCTCGACCGGCGACGCCGCGGATGCGGAGATTGCGGGCGAGCGCGACAAGCTCTTTCGCGAAGCAGCGGAAGTGGTGGTGCAGAATCAGCTCGGCTCCACCTCGCTTCTCCAGCGACGCCTCAAGGTCGGCTACGGGCGCGCCGCACGCATCATCGACCAGCTGCAGGAAGCGGGGATACTCGGCCCGGCGGATGGATCCAAAGCGCGCGACGTGCTCGTAGGACTCGACGACATCGATCGAATTTGTGGCCCGGCGAGCTAGTGCGCGGGCCTGCCGTATCAAATCCTGGAGGAACAGAGTGAAGGCAACGCGTCATTCCGTGGTTGGAGTTGCGATCATTTCTGCCGGTGTGCTCGCGGCGTGCTCGCACAACGCGAAGCCCCAGACGAGTGCGGCGCCGGCGGCGAGTGGGGCGAGTAGCGGACCACCCGACTCGACCTCGTCCGTCGTGCCGCTCGTGACGCCGGCGAACGCGAAGCTGAAGCCGTCGAAGATCACCTACGTCGCGCGTATCTTCTCGCAAGGTCAGGCCCACCGGCTCGGCTTCCGCACGCTCGAGCTCTCGGAGACCACGTACGAGGGCAAGCCGGTGTGGCTGCTCGCGGAGTCGCGGAAGATCAACACGCTCGTGCTGGCGGAATCACTTTACGTCGCGAAGGTGAGCCTCGAGCCGGTGCACCGCGTGGTGCACACGGCGGACATGGACATCACGACGCATTACACGCGCGACAGCATCCTGACGAGCTTCGAAGGCGACAGCGGCGGCGGCGTGAAGGTATCGGTGCCGAACGAGCGCAATCTGGTGGGCAACATCTACTGGATCGAGCCGCTGCTCGCGTCGCTGCCGCTCGCTCCGGGCTGGAAGGGGATTGCGACGACGGTCTTCGTCGGTCCGCACGATCACGCGCGCGTCGCGATGCAGCTCGCCGTGGTCGGAGAGGACAGTGTGCTCGCCCCGGATGGCAACTTCGATTGCTGGAAGCTGACGCTGCAGGTTGGCGAGACGGAGGAGCACCTGTGGGTGCGGAAGGCCGATCGCGTGATGATCAAGGAGGACACGCCAGTCGCGGGGATTGCGGCCGCGAAGGTCGAGCTGCTGATCGCGGAGGGTCAGGCGCCGAAGCTCTGATCGGTCGGCCGTCCGGCGGTGCGCCTGGCGGGTTGGGGCGGAAATGAATCGATGCGGGCGTCCAAGAGGGCGCCCGCATCTTTGCGTTCATGACGGCCGCGACTCAGCTGCTTGGCGAGGAAGGTGAGCGAATCGCGGAGGCGTGGCTCGTTCAGCGTGGCTGGCGAATTCTGGATCGGCGTTTCAGGAGTGGCCACCGCGACCTTGATCTCGTAGCGGAGCGGAGCGGTATCGTGGCGTTCGTGGAGGTCAAGGCGCGGCGTGGCAGGAGCTTCGGACACCCGGTGGAGGCTGTGAACTGGCGAAAGCAGCGAGAGTTGACGCGGTCGGCGGGGGTGTGGATCGCGAGGTTCGGGGGAGCGAAACAGGCGTTTCGATTCGATGTCGTTGGCGTGTTGATGGACGAGTCCGGTGTTCGAATTCGGCACGTGGAGAACGCCTTCAACGCCAAAGGAGGCGGTTGACAGGCCCGCAGGGGCTTCGTATTTTGTTCGGGGTGTAGGAATAGGTCGCCGCGGCGATAGATTTTCTAGCGCCAGGCCAGATTCGGTAGTCTCACGATATCACCATAGGTTGGGTGACCGCATGGCTGTCTCCACAGGACAGGACGAAAAGAAGAAAGCGCTGAATCTGGCGATCGCGCAAATCGAAAAGAGCTGCGGCAAGGGATCCATCATGAAGATGGGTGCCGATTCCGCGAAGGTGCGGATCGATGTCATCCCGACCGGTGCCATCAATCTCGACGCGGCAATCGGCGTCGGTGGAATTCCGCGCGGCCGCGTCACGGAGATTTACGGACCGGAGTCCAGCGGCAAGACCACGCTCTGTCTGCACGTCGTTGCGAATGCGCAGCGCGCGGGTGGCGTCGCCGCGTACATCGATGCCGAGCACGCGCTCGACACGGACTACGCGCAGAAGCTCGGTGTCGACATCGAGAATCTCCTCGTCTCGCAGCCCGACACGGGCGAGCAGGCGCTCGAGATCTGCGAGATCCTCGTACGTTCGGGCGCAGTGGACATCGTCGTCATCGACTCCGTCGCCGCACTGGTGCCGAAGGCCGAGATCGAGGGTGAGATGGGCGACTCGCACGTCGGCTTGCAGGCGCGCCTCATGAGTCAGGCGTTGCGCAAGCTCACGGGAGCGATTGCGCGCTCGAAGACGTCGGTCGTGTTCATCAACCAGCTTCGTGAAAAGATCGGCGTGATGTTCGGCAACCCCGAGACGACCACGGGTGGAAAGGCGCTCAAGTTCTACGCGTCGGTTCGTCTCGACATTCGCCGCATCGGTCCGGTCAAGGAAAAGGAAGATGTCATTGGCTCGCACGTGCGCGTGAAGGTCGTGAAGAACAAGGTTGCACCGCCCTTCAAGCAGGCCGAATTCGACATCATGTACGCGGAAGGCATCAGCCATACGTCGCTGCTGGTGGATATCGGTTCCGAGTCCGGGATCATCGAGAAGTCCGGCGCGTGGTACAGCTACCAGGGGCAGCGCATCGGGCAGGGACGCGAGAACGCGAAGATGTTCCTGAAGGACAACAACAGCATGATGCTCGAGATCGAAGAGAAGGTGAAAGGCGTGCTCGGGATCAAGAATCCGGATCAGATCGCAGAAGAGGTCGAGAGCGACGATTAAAGCAGGCGCAGGTCGGCGAATCGTGCCGAAGGGCGAGGTGGAGTGGCGAAGGCACCCGGAAACTGTCTTCGTCGCACCCTTCCCCTTCGGCACTTCGTGCATCTGGGAGCCTGCCTTGTGACCGAGCACTCCGCACCTTCGCTCGCTCTTGGCGACCTCGCCACCGATTCCGGCGCCTCCGAGTCCACAGGTCGGATCACCGCGATCACCGCGAGCGCGCGCCATGCCGGCCGCTTCGAGATTCTGGTCGATGGCACGGGTGTCGCGACGCTCTCGCTCGACGCGATCGAGCGCCTCGGCCTTCGCATTGGCGCGCTCTATTCCGAGTCGCTTGCGAATCGCGTCGCGATCGAAGCGGCCGCGCTGCACACCTACGATCGCGCGCTCGCGATGCTCGCCGCGCGTCCGCGCGCCGCACGCGATCTCGAGCGCATGCTCGTGCGGAAGGGCGAGCCCGCCGAGCACGTCGCGGCCGCCATCGAGCGACTCATCGCGCTCGGCATTCTCGACGACGCGCAGTTCGCGCGACAGTTCATCCGCGCCCGAATCGCCGGCGCTGGACTGTCGCGCCGGCGCCTGCAGTCCGAGCTCTGGCGACGCGGTGTCGCGCGCGATGTGATCGACGCCGCACTCGCAGAGGTGATCGCGGAGGACGAGGTGGATGAGAATGCGCAGATCGCAGAAGTCGCCGCCAAAAAAATGCGCACCCTGCGCTCGGCAGATCCTGCCGTCGCTCGGCGGCGACTGTACGCGTTCCTCGCGCGGCGAGGATACGAAGGCTCGGCGATTCGGCGGGTGATGGACTCGCTTCCGACGGACGCAGAGGACGAGTCGCTCGACTAGCCCGTGCCGTTAGCTCGTGACCGTAGACCGTGCCAGTAGACCGTGCCCGGTGCCTCCGGGCGCGGTATATTGTGAGCCTTATGCGCGCATCCGAAATTCGACGCCGTTTCCTCTCGTACTTCGAGCGCAACGCGCACGCCGTGCGCCCCAGCTCGTCGCTCGTACCTGCGGACGATCCGACGCTGCTGTTCACGAACGCCGGCATGGTGCAGTTCAAGCGCATCTTCCTCGGCCAGGAGCGCGCGCCCTTCGGCGTGCGCGCAACCACGGCACAGAAGTGCGTGCGGGCGGGTGGCAAGCACAACGATCTCGAGCAGGTCGGCCACACGGCGCGGCACCACACGTTCTTCGAGATGCTCGGCAATTTCTCATTCGGCGATTATTTCAAGCGCGACGCCATCCGCTTCGCCTGGGAGTTCGTCACCAAGGAGCTGGGCATTCCGAAAGAGCTTCTCCGCGTCACAGTCTACGAGTCGGACGACGAAGCGCGCGCGCTCTGGAAGGAGATCTGCGGGATTCCCGACAGCTGGATTTACGGCCTCGGCGAGCGCGACAACTTCTGGCAGATGGCGGACACGGGTCCGTGCGGTCCGTGCAGCGAGATCTACGTCGATCTCGCGCACATCGCTGCGGACTGGGCGTTTTCCGATGGTGCGACTGGCGAGTGGACGGACACGAGCCGGACGGAGTTCTCGCGCGATGCATTCGTCGAGGGCGCCGAGGCGGGGCGCTTTCTCGAGATCTGGAATCTCGTGTTCATGCAATTCGACCGTCAGCCGGATGGCGAGCTTCGTCCGCTTCCCAAACCATCCGTCGACACCGGCGCGGG
>DASXQD010000075.1:0-8072 GCA_036493195.1 Gemmatimonadaceae bacterium
GAGGTTTCATCGATGCCCGCGCGCGCGAGCTCGGCGAGCACGCGATCCGAATCTCCGCCGTCCTCCGGCATCGCGCCGTTCACTGCACCGTGGTCCGCGAACGCGAGCAGCGTCTTGTCGGGCATCGTGTCGATGGTATCCGGGGCAGCCAGCGCCTGGACGTACATCGTATCCGATGCCTTGGGGTCCTTCGTTCCAGTGCTGGCCCACAGCATACGCTGAGGCCGCGCACCGGAGGACGCGAGCGCATGCCATCGCGGCGATGACAAAACGCGCCGATATTCCCGATACGTGCGTTGAGCCACTGCGATGCCGAGCCGGTTGCGCAGTGCCGAAGGTACTGTCTCCTGCACCGCTACATCCCAGCGGCTGACGAACAGCGATGCAACGGATCCTACCTTTGGATCGAGTCCCGCCTCGAGCCGACGCTCGATGCCGCGCATGTAGGCTTCGGCAACCGCCACGTACTGCGCGGGCGAGAAGAGGAGCGTGACATTGATCGGCACGCCGCGAAAGATCGATTCCTCGATGGCGGGCACTCCCTCGGGTGTTCCGGGAATCTTGATGAACACATTGGGGCGCTGCGCCTGCCGCTGCAGCTCGACCGCGGCACTGATGCTGCCGGCCGTGTCGTTCGCAAGAAGCGGAGACAGCTCCAGCGACACCCAACCGTCGACACCGCCCGTGGCATCGTGCACCGGACGGAACAGATCGGCGGCCTCCCTCAGATCTTCGAGCGCGAGACGAAAGAACATCGCCTCGCCCGAACGACCTTCGGCGAGCAATCGTCGAATGGAATCGTCGTAGAGATCACCCTTTTCCAGGGCGTGAAAGAAAATCGTTGGATTGGAAGTCAATCCGGTTACGGACAGCTCGCTGATATAGCGCTGCAATGTCCCGTCCCGCAGCACACCGCGAGTGATGTTGTCGAGCCACAGGCTCTGTCCGAGTTCGTGCAGCTGTTGTGTCGACTTCATAACGACTCCTTCGCGATTCCCGCAATTCGCGTCTCGCCATCTGAATATAAGTACGCGTGCATTTCTCAGCAGTCGCGCTCTGCTTCGCTCGTGCCTGCCTCGGTGGGATTGTGCCATGGCCCATTCGGCCCGAGCAGTGCGTCGGCATCCTTGGGTCCCCAGGTTCCGCAGCGATACGGGATCGCCTTGTGATGGTGTTTGAGCACGGGCTCGACGGCAATCCACGCTGCCTCCACCGCATCCTCTCGAGTGAAGAGTGCGCCATCTCCACTCATCGCATCGCTCAACAACCTCTCGTACGGCGCCTCGGCGCCGAGCAGCTCCTCGCACATGTAGAGCTCCTCCTGCTCGCCGACGAACTCCTTGCCGGGACGCTTCACCCGCGCAGCGAGCGCAACGGCCGCATGCGGAGAGAGATGGAAGCGCAGATAATTTGCGGGCCCTTCGGGCGGAGTCGAATCCGCGAACAGCGCCGCCGGTGGCGGCTTGAGCTCCACGATCACCTCGGCCGCAGTCACCGGGAGGCATTTCCCCGAGCGCAGATACCACGGCACGCCATTCCATCGCCACGAGTCGATGTGGAGTTTCACGGCACAGTAGGTCTCGACATCCGAGTTGCGGGGCACGTGTGCCTCCTTTCGGTAGCCGGCGTACTGTCCGCGCACGATGTCGCGTTGCGTGAGAGGACGCATCGCCTGAAGCACTTTCGCCTTTTCGGTGTGGACTGCGCCGTAGCCGCGATATGCAGGAGGCTCCATCGCCAGCAGTGCGACGACCTGAAAGAGATGATTCTGAATCACATCCCTGAGACATCCCGCGCTCTCGTAGAACGCACCGCGTCCGTTGACACCGAAGTTCTCCGCAAGCGTGATCTGAACGCTCGAGACGTAGTTGCGATTCCAGATCGGCTCGAGAAAGGAATTGGCGAATCGAAAGTAGAGAATGTTCATGATCGCCTCCTTCCCCAGGTAATGATCGATCCTGAAGATGGAGTCCTCGGGGAACACCGCGCGCGCAACGCCATTGAGCTCGCGCGCGGACTCGAGATCACGTCCGAACGGCTTCTCGACGATCACGCGAGCGCTGTTCGCGAGCCCCGCATTTCCGAGTCCCTGGATCACCGTCTCGAACAGCGCCGGCGGAATGGCGAGATAGAACGCGGGGTGGCGCGCATTCCCGAGCTCGAGCTTCAGGGCTTGAAACGTCTCAGGATTGTTGTAGTCGCCGGAGACGTAGTGCATCAACGAGAGGAGAATGCGGAGAGGACGGCGATTCACCGGCGTGCCGGAATGCCTCAGGCTTTGCGTCACGCGCTTTCGCAGCTGCGCTACGCTCCATGGCGAGGCAGCCACGCCGATCACGGGAACGTTCAGTACTCCGCGTTTCACCATGGCGTACAGGGCAGGAAAGATCTGCTTGTACGCGAGATCGCCGGTAACGCCGAACAGCACCAGCGCATCCGACCGTGGCGGACGCCCGTTCGTGTTGTTCATCTCGAGCTCCCTTCATGATGGTGCGCGTCGACCGCGAGGGCCGCGTCGACGATCGTTTGCGCTTCCGCCAGGATTCGGTCTAGCTGATCCTGTCCGCGAAAGCTCTCACCGTAAATCTTGTAGATGTCCTCCGTGCCCGACGGTCGCGCCGCAAACCAGCCCGACCCGGCCGCGACCTTCACTCCGCCAATGGGTGCTCCATTGCCCGGCGCATTCGTGATGATGCTCTCGATTCTTTCGCCTGCGAGCGCATCACCTTTCACCTGCTCCGGGGAAAGAGCGCTGAGGATTTTCTTTTGCGCCGATGTCGCGTGCGCTTCCAGCCGGCCATTCGCCGGCGTGCCGAGCTCGCGCGTGAGCTCTCCGTAAATCTCTCCCGGATCACGATCCGCGCGCGCAGTGATCTCCGCGGCGAGCAGCGCTGCAACGATGCCGTCCTTGTCCGTCGTCCACGCCTCGCCATTGCGACGCAGAAACGTCGCACCCGCGCTCTCTTCGCCGCAAAATCCCAGCTCGCCCCTCGCGAGACCTTCGGCGAACCACTTGAAGCCCACCGGCACCTCGTACAGTCGCCTCGCGAGCTTCCTGCTCACGCGATCGATCAGCGCACTGCTGACGACCGTCTTTCCGATCCCCAACTCCGCACCCCATTTCGGCCGATGCTGGAAGAGATGGTGCATCGAGACTGCGAGATAGTCATTCGAGGGTAACAGCCCCGCGCTGCGGCACACGATGCCGTGACGATCATGATCCGTGTCGCAGGCCACCGCGATGTCGAAATCGTTTTTGAGGCCGATCAGACGCTGCATGGCGTAGCGGGACGACGGATCCATCCGTATGCGGCCATCCCAGTCGAGCGTCATGAACCGGAACGTCCGATCGACGGCATCGTTGACGACGGTCAGATCGATCCGGTAGCGTTCCGCAATTCGCGGCCAGTAGTTAACGCCGGCGCCGCCGAGCGGATCGACTCCGATGCGTAGACCCGTTGCGCGCACTGAATCGAGGTCGACGACATCCGCGAGATCACCGACGTAGCTGTTGAGATAGTCGTGCCGGTGCGTGGTGGAGGCGAGCAGCGCTCGCTCGTGCGGGACGCGGCGCACGCCCGTGAGATGCTGCTCCAGCAGCTCGTTTGCGCTCGCCTCGATCCAGCGCGTGACTGTCGTATCGGCACCGCCGCCGTTCGGGGGATTGTACTTGAACCCTCCGTCTGCCGGCGGATTGTGCGATGGCGTCATCACGATACCATCGGCGAGTCCGGTGGTACGCTTGCGATTGTAGCACACGATGGCATGCGATATCGCCGGCGTCGGCGTGTATTCATCGTGCTCGGCAAGCATGACTTCGACGCCATGTGCCGCCAGGACCTCGAGCGCGGTCGCGCATGCGGGCGCGGACAGTGCGTGCGTGTCGATCCCGAGAAAGAGCGGACCATCGATCGAATGTGCGCGGCGATAGCGACAGATCGCCTCGCTGATCGCCAGCACGTGATGCTCGTTGAAGGTCCGGTCGAAGGCGGTGCCACGATGGCCGGACGTTCCGAACGATACGCGTTCCGACCGCACGCCAGGATCCGGAGTCTCCTGGTAATACGCCGCGATCAGCGCTTGCACATCGAGCAGCATTTGAGCGGGCGGCGGATGTCCTGCGAGCGGGCTGATGTTCATGATGTCTCACCCAGCTCCGCCGCCGCCGCTCGATCCAGCATCCACCGCATACCACGCGGTGGAGCGATGACCTGCGCCGGCAGTTCGCGTGGCTGACGCGGTCCTTCGAGCACGCGCTTTACGACGCTCGCCTTCGCAGCGCCCGACACCAGAAAGAGGACCTCGGCCGCGGCGTTCAGGACCGGGGCGGTGAGCGTGATGCGCCACATCGATACTTCGGGCACGTAGTCCGCCATCACCCACCGCTCCCGTTCGTCCACTGCGGCGCTTTCCGGGAAAATCGATGCGGTGTGTCCGTTGTCGCCGAGGCCGAGCAGCGCGAGATCGATGCTCCGCGCCGGATCGGACTGCGGAGGGCCGCTCGGCGTGCGAAGCAATTCGCGCAGCATCGCCTCGTACGAAATAGCGGCGCGCGCGGGATCATGCTCACCGTACATCCGATGAACATTTTCAGCGGGCAGCGGCACGTGATCCAATAGCGCCTCGCGCGCCATTCGATAATTGCTCTCAGGATCCGTGGGCGGCACGCATCGCTCATCGCCCCACAGAACGTGCACGCGCGACCAGCTCACTTGTGATGCGAACGGATCGGTCGCGAGAAGCTCGTACATTCGCCGCGGCGTCGAGCCGCCGGCGAGTGCGACCACGAATCGCTCGTGATCGGCGATCGCCCGCTCTGCCGCGACGACGAACCGCTCCGACGCTGCGCGAGCAAGTGCAAGGGCATCTGGCAACACGTCGATGGATGGCGGCCGTGTTGCTGTTTGCGAGTTCGCGGTCACGTGGCGGGGCTCTTCTCCGCGTGCCCCCCGAACTCTGCGCGCATCGCGGAGAGAAGCTTGTTCTGGAAGTCTGCCTCGCCGCGCGAAGTGAAGCGTGCGAACAGCGCCGCGGAGAGAACGTTCGCCGGCACGCCTTCGTCGATCGCAGCCTCGAGCGTCCAGCGGCCTTCTCCGGAGTCGGACACACGACCCGCGAAATGATCGAGCTCGGGATTTGCTGCGAGCGCAGCGGCGGTGAGATCGAGCAGCCACGAGGCGATCACGCTCCCGCGACGCCAGAGCTCCGCGATGTCGGGAAGGTCGAAGTCGTACTGGTACGCGGTGGGATCGCGCAGCGGAGTGGTTTCGGCGTCCGCTGCCCGGGTGTTCTCGCCCACGTTCGCGTGCTTGAGAATGTTCATCCCTTCCGCGTACGCCGCCATCATTCCGTACTCGATGCCGTTGTGAATCATTTTCACGAAATGACCGGCGCCGTGCGGACCGCAGTGCAGATAGCCGAGCTCCGCGGTGCTGCGCCGTGCCTCGCGGCCGGGCGTCTTGGATGTTGCACTGGCGGCGGGTGCGAGCGTGCGAAAGATCGGCTCGAGTCGGTGCACCACCTCCACTTCCCCGCCGATCATCAGGCAGTATCCACGCTCGAGACCGAGTATGCCGCCACTCGTGCCGCAATCCACGAAGTGCACGCCTCGCTCGGAGAGACGCTTCGCGCGAACGATGTCATCGCGATAGTAGGAATTTCCTCCGTCGATCACGACGTCACCGGCGGCCAGCTTCGGAAGAAGCGCGTCGAGCGTGGTGTCGACCACGGCCGCGGGAACCATCAGCCAGATCGCGCGAGGTGTCGTGAGGCGCGAGAGAAAATCATCGAGCTCGGTCGCGCCGCTCGCGCCCTCCTTCGCGAGCGCATGGACGGCGGCGGCGGACGTGTCGTGAACCACACAGCTGTGTCCGTTGCGCATGAGCCGCCGCACCATGTTGGCGCCCATGCGCCCGAGCCCGATCATCCCCAATTGCATGCGATCCTCACGTGGTGCCGTGGCGGGCGACGCTCATGATCAGCGACCGCGGTTCGCACGCGTGCGAAGCGTTCCCGCCTGGAAGAACGTAAGCTAATCGCCGGGGCTCGCTCACTCGCGCATCCATGCGCGCGGCCGGCATTCCGGGGCGCAGAAGTCGTGCCCGCGCCCGGAGGTCCGGGCGATATGAGTGTCGCTACTCTTCGGCGAGCAGCCCGAGTCGCATGGCGATGCGCACGTACTCCGCCCGATGCGTGACACCGAGCTTCTCGTTCACGCGCTGCTTGTACGTGTCGACCGTTTTCGGGCTGATGGACAGGCGCTCGCCGATTTCCGGCGCGGAGTAGCCGCGTGCGACGAGAACGAGCACGTTGCGCTCGCGCTCCGTCAGGTGGTCGAAGCGCGCGCGCTCCTCGCTTGCTGGATCCTTCGCGACGAATCCGCGGGCAAGCACTCGTCCCGCATTCTGCTGCACGTACATCTCGCCACGGATCACGGCACGGATGGCATCCACGAGCTCGCGATCCGCCGCGCTCTTGACCAGATATCCCGATGCGCCCGCCTTGAGCGCAGGCATCAGGTGCTCCTCCTCGATGTGCATCGTGAGCACGAGCACCTTGGGCGCCTCCGGCATCGCCGCGATCGCCTTGATCGCGGAAACGCCGTCGCCGCCGGGCATCGTGAGATCCATGATCACCACGTGCGGCTTGAGTCGCTGCGCCATCGCGACCCCATCGATGCCGTTCGAGGCCTCACCGATCACGCGAATGTCGTGCGCGACACCGAGCACGGCCTTCAGCCCCGCGCGAACGATCGCGTGATCGTCGACGAGCAGGACGTTGATGATCTCGATCACTGGCGTGCCGTCAACGTGCGCTGCCCGCTCCGAGTCACCTCGTGCTCCTCATCCGCATCGATCGTTGGTGTACCGCCGTGAGCTGCCGGCGCATTCAGCGTACGCACTAGGTGGCGCAGCTGCTCGAGCGTTTCCGCGCTCGCCTCTCGAAGGTCATCGAGCTGCATCCTCGTGTGGGCGTCACCGGTGTCACGCGCAATGGCTGAGATCTGCATCACCTGAGCGGCGAGACGCTGCGCCACGGATTCGTGCAGCTCGTACGCAATGCGCGCCTGGTCCGACTCCGCTTGCGAGATGACGAGTGCGGCGAGCTCTCGCGAGCGTGCGCTCTCCTGCATCATCGCATCGACGAGCAGATTGAAGGTGTGACCAACTCGCGCCATGTCGCGGTCCGCCAACAACGAATCGGGTACGCGCGCCGACGTATTGCCGCGCCACACCTCGGCGGCCGCATGCTCGAGCGCTCGCAACGGCCGCAGGGCAGTGATCACGAGCGTGACGGTGACAACGGTGCTCGCAAGCAGTGCGACGAGAAACAATCCGGAGAGCACATGGAACTCGTTATCGCGGTACGCGGTGCGAGTCACGACGGCCGCTGCCATCACCAGGATGAGCCCATTCGCGCCGATCAGCTTCAACCAGAGCGGGGCACCGAGAAATGAACGCAGAACAGGCCGAATGCGCATGTGCGGCTCGATCACGCCTGCACGATGAGAGCCGTCACCATTCCGAACATTCCATGTTCCGACTCCGCGTGCGGCAGAATGTGACAGTGAAAGGCCCACGTGCCGAGCTCCGTGCAATCGACGATGACATCCCAACGCTCACCCGGCGCGATGTTGAGGGTGTCGCATTTCCACGGCATCGGCTGTGGCCATCCATCCTTGGAGATGACGGTCATCGGCATTCCATGCAAGTGCATCGGGTGAATCATGATGCCTTCATTCATGAAGCGGATGCGCACCTTCTGGCCTCGCTTCGCAACGATCGGCTCGGTTGCGGGAAAGCCTTTGCCGTTGAGAGTATAGCCCTGGCCGGAATCGTTGAGGATCATGACATGATCGATATCCGCGCGCTCGATAGCACGCGGGGTCACCGGATCCACGATGAAGGCACCCAACAATCCCATCCCGACCTGCTTCGTCGAATTATGATGTGAATGATACATGTTGGAGCCTGCATTTTTCACGGTGAACTCGTACGTGTAGCTGGCTCCCGGCTTCACGGGCGGCTGCGTGATGAACGGAACGCCGTCCTGCTCGTTCGGCACCATGAGCC
>DASXQD010000076.1:0-2409 GCA_036493195.1 Gemmatimonadaceae bacterium
TCGAGCGCAGCCGCGCGAGCAGCGCCGACTTCGCGAGCGGTCCTCGCGCAGCGAATTCCGCGTCGCGATCGCGAACGATCTGTCGGCCGCCGGCGACGCGGAGAATCCACATGCGCGTGCTGCCATCCAAATGGAGCATCAGATTTCCGATGCTGTTCGACGCATCGTTGACGCGCCACCAGATGTCATCTTCGCCGAGCATGTCGAGGCACCGCTCGATTTTCGAGAGATAGCTCGAGCGAAGAAGAGCTCGCGCGTCGGTGAGCAGGGCTACGTCGAGCACGGCATCACTGTGAGAGAGGTGATCAGCAGGTGGGCCTAGAAGCTGAAGCCTGCGCGATCGTCAGCCGAGGGTCCGTACGTGGCCGGCACGGGAATGTCCAGCAAGCGGAGATAGACCGTGAGCTGTGCGCGATGGTGCACCAAATGGCGAAGCGTCTGTCGGAGCGTCGAGCCAACCGGGCTGCTCAAGATTGTCTTGTCGCCCGCAACCAGCGACCATTGGCGGCCGAGCTTCCCATCGTCGAGCGCACGCAGCGCAGCTCTCGCCTCGACCACGTTCCGGTCGAACGCCTCGAGCAGCGTGTCCGTGCTCTCGAAGCTGTAGCGCGGCGCAGCCATGAGATCGAGCTTGGGCTGCGTCGCAATGTTCGTGAGCCAACCGGGCATTCCGGAGACGAGCTGCGCAAGATGCCCGATCGGAAAGGACTTGGTGTGGGGGCGCCACTCTCCCCGATCGCTCGGCACTCGCTCGATCACCTTGCGCGTAGGGGGCATCTCTTCTTCGAAATCCGCGAGAATCGTCTCGACGATCGTCATGTGCTCATGGTTGCTCTGGGTGCGAACCGCGTGCTCTCGGCGGCCGAAGATGCCGCCCGGGAAATATTGGCGAGAGCAGATGCGATGAGCAACGCGCCGCCGCACATTCCGAGCTCGATGAGCATCGTACGGCGTTGCCACGCGCGATGCACTGAACGCCGAGTCCCGCGATTGCGGTGGCGAACAGTGCGCGGCCAAGCTCGAATGTCCTCGTCATCACCGCAGTGCTAGTGGAACGCTCCATACGAACACATCCCAGCTGATGCGAAGCTCTGCGCTGTCGCCGGAGCCGGGGATGTCGATGGCGAAGTTTTCCTGGGGCGCCGGCGCGGTGCTCGCCTTCATCGGAACGCGCACGAGATCCTGCGCGGGATCGTAGTTGGTGCCCCATTGCCCGTGCTGCCGGTTGATGATGAGCTGCACCGTGCCGTCGGGCTTCGGAATCGTCCAGAGCGAATACGCGCCGGCAGGAACCGGCGCGCCGCCGATCGTCATGTCCTTGTCGAAGGTGAGCACCGTCGCCTCATTCGCGCCGGTTCGCCAGACCTTGTCGTAGGGAACGACGGCGCCCAGGATGACGCGGCCACGCCGGCGAGGGCTGCCGTACGAGACGACCACCGGCTGCCCGCCGACCGTTCCCTTCGCGATCAGATTTGGCGACGCTGCACCAACGCCCTTCCCCGACCGATCGGCGGACGCGAACGACTTCGCGAGCGCACCGATGTCCACAGACTGGGTACGCTCCGTTTTCGTCTTCTCCGTCGTCTCGCGCGCATCGGCCGCCGTGATCTGTCCGGTCGGATCGACCGTGAGGTGTGTCCAGAGAATGCCGAAGTAGTCGACGTCGATCTGCGTATCGGAGCGTGCGAGGAATTTGCGCTTGGAGATCGTGCCGTTCGCGATATCGATGGCCGGCACGACGAGCGTGTCGTTCGCGGATGGCTTCGTGCGCTCGAGCAGAAGCTCGTACAGGCCGATCGCGCTGTACAAACCGTACGATGCACCGAAGCCCGTCATGAGCATCGGCACAACGCCTTTCGGCACCCGATGAACGACCTTCCCTTTCTGCCCAGCGGAGTCGAGAGTCGCGCGAACGGAATCGCCTTCGAAATCGAGCGTCAGACGACTGCCCGCCATGTTCTTCGCGCCCATGGGGTCCGACTCGTACGACGAGCGCGCAACCGAGCCATCGGCGCGCAGCTCCACATCGTAATGCACGCGCACGGTCGCGGGCACGCGCACGATGATGTCGCCGGTAACTCTATTGCCGGCGCGCGCTACGCTCTCGACGACGACGGTGTCCCGGCCGAGTGTGGTGATGAACGAGGCCTTCTCATCCACGGGCGCCGAAACGAGCTGCGTCGTGGTCAAGGCCAGGAGCGAGACGATCATTTTGTTCATGGGCGGCTCACGATGCCTTTCGTAGGGATACCCGGTGCGGAACCCTGGATCATGCGCTAAACTGCCATCGTGGATGGCCGTATCCATAGGGCCATTGGCTCACATCTCGATCAGACCATTTATCCGCGATTTTTCCATGTCCCGTGCCCGTGTCGCCGATGCCCTGACGCCCCATCTCGCACTGCAGCG
>DASXQD010000077.1:0-6604 GCA_036493195.1 Gemmatimonadaceae bacterium
TTCCGGATATCGTCGCGGCGCTCGAGGCACTCGACGCGACGCGGTTCGTGCTCGATGGCGAGATCGTCATTCCGGTTGGCAAGATGCTGTCGTTCGATGAGCTGCTGCTGCGTATCCATCCGGCGGCGAGCCGGGTGCGCGCGCTCGCGGCGGAGCATCCTGCGATGCTGATCGTGTTCGATCTGCTCGTGGATGACGAAGGCCGATCTCGCGTGCACGAGGCGTTGTCCGTGCGGAGGGCGGCGCTCGAGGCGTTTGCGATGAAGCATCTCGCGGGCGCGGGTGCGGTGCGCCTGTCGCCTGCCACCACCTCGGAGCGGACCGTGAAGCGGTGGTATGCGTCCGTCGGCTCGGCGCTCGACGGAGTGATCGCGAAACGACTCGATCTGCCGTACCAAACAGGCGAGCGCACGGGGATGCAGAAGCTCAAGCAGAAGCGCACGGCCGATTGCGTGGTGGGCGGCTTTCGCTATGCGTCCAAGGGAAGGATCGTGGGATCGCTGCTCCTGGGACTCTATGATGATCAGGGGCTGCTCAACCACGTCGGTTTCTGCTCCGCGATGTCGTCGAAGGAAAGGGCCGAGCTCACGCCGAAGCTGGAGGCGCTCGTGAAAAAGCCCGGGTTCACGGGTCAGGCACCGGGAGGGCCGAGCCGGTGGAGCACGGTGCGCACGGGCGAGTGGGAGCCGTTGGCGACCAAGCTCGTGGTGGAGGTCGAGTACGATCACTTCACCGGTGGACGCTTCCGTCACGGCACTGGCTTCCTGCGCTGGCGTCCGGACAAGGCGCCGCGGCAATGCACGATGAAGCAGGTGGAGCGCGAAGCGGCTTCATCGCTGCTGCTGCTCGGTGCGGCGACGCGCTCCGCCACGCGCAAGACCGCGGCGAGCAGAGAGAAGGTGGTCGCGAAGCGAGCACGAGCACAAAGAAAAGCATAGCGGGCAGGTCGGTATGTCTCTTGCCTTCCGGGAAGTACCACGAGCCGAGGACCTTATGAAACGAGTGTACGTGTTGACGGCGCTGTGCGCCGTGATTGCGGGATGCGCTGTCTCGACGCAGCAAGAGGTACAGATGGGGCAGAGCTACGCATCGCAGCTCAGCACACAGCTGCCGATCGTCAACGACCCGGCGATAGAGCAGTACATCAATCAGCTCGGCGATTCGATTGCGCATCTCACGGGGAGAGGTGATCTCGACTGGCACTTCTTCGTCGTGAATACGGATGTCGTGAACGCGTTCGCGCTGCCGGGCGGATTCATCTACGTGAATCGCGGCATCATCGAACGCGCGGACAAGATGGACGAGCTGGCGGGCGTGATGGGGCACGAGATCGGGCACGTCGTGAAGCGTCACTCGGTGAAGCAAATGCAGCAGCAACAGGGCGCGAACATCGGCGTGGCGCTCACCTGCGTGCTGACGAAAGTGTGCGAGAGCCAGGCGTCGCAGGCCGCGATTCAGGTGGGTGGTGCAGCGGTGTTCGCGAGCTTCAGCCGGCAGGACGAGAAGGAGGCTGACGAGGAGGGGTTCAAGAACGTCGTCCGGGCGGGCATCAGTCCGAAGGGACTCGTGACTTTCTTCCAGAAGTTGATGGCGGAAGAGAAGGGCGGTGGCTCACCGGTGGATGCTTGGTTCTCGGATCACCCGCTCACACAGGACCGCATCGCGGACGTGCAGAGTCTCGTCGACAAGCTGGATCCGGCGATCCTTCGTACACTCACCGAAGACTCAAAGGCCTTCCACGAATTCAAGGATCGCGTGCACGCACTGCCTCCGGGGCCCAAGCCTCAGCAGGCGGCAACGCCCTGATTCGGCTCGTCAGCGCGCGGGGATGGCGGTGTAGACGACGCGCATCGCGCAGCTGTCGGCGGCGGTGCGCGCGCGGTAGCGAAGGGTGAGCGCGCCGGGATGGGCCCCCGCCTGTTCCACGGGCGACGCGACTTCCGGTACGGTCGAGAGATTCTGCCAATTCGCGCCGGCGTCGTTCGACCACTGCACAAGCGTTCGGCCCGCGCTGTCGTCGGAAGCCAGCGTGCGGGCGACGCACGGAGTGATCTCGGCGACCGTGATCACGTAGGAAAGGTCGCCCTCCGAAGAGACTCGGGCGGGCGCGTCGGCCTCTGTCCAGCCGTTGGTGCCCGAGGCCGCCGGAAAGCGCAGGCTCGCGATCACGGGCTCTGTGGTGGCGAAGATTCCCCAGCGCACATGCGTTCTCACGACCGGTCCGTCATCGGCGCCCGTGCTGCTCGATGCGGGATCGGCGGTGGAAATGACAGCGACTGCGGCAATCGCAGCGACGGCGTATGGCAGAAAAGGCGGCATTATTCGTTGCAGCGAGACGAGTGAGTGACGATCGCCAGCAACAACAGACGCGGGACGTATGAAAAGGAAACCGTCTTGCGATTGTGTGCGCACGAGCCCATCAATCCGGAGGCACTCTCGTGCGAAACTCGGGTAGCAGTGGGCGGTGGCTCGGGGAATGCAATGTTATGAATCAGACATTCAAGGCGGGGCGATGCAGCGTAGCAGCAGCGGTACGAAAGGGTTCATAGCGACATGCGCGATGGCGACAGGCGCGCTCGTGCTGGTGCTCGGCGCCTCCTCGTGTGCGATGATGCACGGCGCTCGCGCGGGACGGCCGGGTCTGCAGGTGGTCGTCGGCAACGATGTTCGCCCCGCTCGCGATGTAGTGGTGTTTCTGCAGCGTCCCAATGGCGTGAAGCTTCGCCTGGGTACTGTCGAGTCCGACTCAACTCGCACGCTCACCTACCCCTCACATCTCGATCAGGGCGAATATCAGCTGGTGGCTCAGGATGACGCTGGGGTAGTCGTGGTCTCACAGCGTGTGTCGCTGTCATCGAACGAACAACGCGTGGTATGGCAGCCTGGGGCGCGCAACGCGACGACCACAATCATGCGATAAAGGTGGGACTGGGGGCTCTTCGGAGCCTCTTTTTTTACCCTTGCGCTTCGGTCTTTCTTCGGGTATTCTAGAACTCCCGAATGGCCGGAGTTACGACATGATGCGCACCCCGAATCTCGAATCGAAGCTGGCGCTCCTCATGTCACTCGCCGGGGATGATCGCGAGGGACTCCCCACGAGACAGCTGCCGCCCAGGCTGAAACACGCGAACGATGTTGGTGCGCTGCGCCCGCTCAACCTGAGGCCGGTGCGCATCGGAAGCAGCGGCCCGCGCACCACGCTCATGCGCATCCTCATGACGAATGCGTGCAGCTTCAACTGCCATTACTGCCCCATGCGTCGCGATCGGGACATGCCTCGTACGCTGCTCAAGCCCGCGGAGCTCGTCCGGATCTTTCTCGCCGCGGTGGAGCGCGACTGGTGCACCGGGCTCTTTCTCACCACCGGCATCCCCGGGCGGCCCGTGAAGGTGATGGACGATCTGATCGAGGTGCTCACGCTGCTGCGTGAAAAGCATCGATTCACCGGCTACATCCACGTGAAGATGGTACCGGGCGCGGAGACGGCCCAGATCGAGCGGCTCACGGCGCTCGCCACGCGTGTGTCGCTCAATCTCGAGGCGCCGTGCGGCGATACCCTTGCCCGCATCGCGCCCGAAAAGAATCTCGATGCGGCACTCGTGTCGCTCGAGCGCGTGCGCGGTCAGGTGAATGAACGACGCAACGAGGAGCGCGAGGGCAGGCCGCGCGACGCGCTGCACCCGGGCGGCGTGGCCGGGATGACAATGCAGTTCGTAGTCGGCGCCACCCCCGACACCGACCGCATCATACTTGGCAAAGTCGCACAGCTGTATGCCTCGCGTGGCATCCATCATACGCACTTCGCGGCCTTTCGTCCCATCCGCAACACGCCGCTCGAGAATCTGCGGGCGGCTCCAGCCGTGCGCGAGCAAAGACTGTATCAGGTGGACTATCTGCTGCGGGATTACGGGTTCGCGCCTCGAGAGGTCGTGTACGATGCGGACGGAAATCTTCCGCTCGCGAACGATCCCAAAACCGCATGGGCGCTCGCACACCCCGAGCACTTTCCTGTCGAGGTGCGCACCGCCGCGCGCGAGCAGCTGCTGCGCGTGCCAGGCGTCGGCCCGGCGAGCGCGACTCGCATCGTGCGAGAGCGTGCGAGCACACAGCTGCGCGGGCTCTCGGATCTCCGCGCCATGGGCGTAGTCACCACGCGCGCCGCCGGCTTTCTCACACTCGGTGGCCGCAGGCTGCAGAGCGTTCGCTGGTCCGAGCAGCTCGGTTTCTGGCGACCTGATGAAGAGGTGGGCGCGTACCACATTCAGTACGAGGTGAGCCCCGGCACCTTCCGCTGAGCTTCTGTGGAAGAACACTGGAGTTGCGCGACCGCGGGGTTCGCGATAGCCTCGCGGGATGTCTACTGCCCATTCGCTGATTCGGCGCACGCGCGCCGCGCTCATCTGCGCAACCATCTGCGCTCCTCTCCCGTGCGGTCTCGGTGCGCAGACCGCCACGGAAGTCGCACCCGCTCCGCCGGCGCGCGCCGCGAGCGTTGACTCCTCCCGCCTTACACTCGAGCGCATTTTTGGATCGAACGAGCTCCGAGCCACCGGCGTGCCTTCGCTGCGCTGGACGCAGGACGGCAAAGGCTACACGGCGCTCGAGCCTTCGGCCGGTGCTGCTGGCGGCAATGACCTGGTGCATTACGAGGCCGAGAGCGGAGCGCGCGCGGTGGTCGTGCCAGCGGAGCGCCTGGTGCCGCGCGGCAGCTCCGCGCCCATCCAGATCGAGGACTATCAATTCTCGGCCGATGGCCGTCGCGTGCTCATCTTCACGAACGCGAAGCGTGTGTGGAGGCAGTACACGCGCGGCGACTATTGGAGCTTCGACATCGCGAGCGGCACACTGCGCAAGCTCGGAGGCGCCAAGGCTCCGAGCTCGACGTTGATGTTCGCCAAGTTTTCGCCGGATGGCGCGCGTGTGGCGTACGTGCGCTCCAACAATCTCTACGTCGAAGATCTCGCGAGCGGCGCGATCACACCGCTCACGAGTGACGGCTCGCGTACCATCATCAACGGCACCTTCGATTGGGTGTACGAAGAGGAGCTCAATCTTCGCGACGGTTTTCGCTGGAGTCCCGATGGCAAGCGCATCGCGTATTGGCAGCTGAACGACGCCGGTGTGCGCGACTATCTGATGCTGAACACGACGGATTCGCTGTACTCCTTCACGGTTCCCGTTCAGTATCCAAAGACCGGCACCACGAACTCAGCCGCGCGCGTGGGCGTGGTGAGCGCGAGTGGCGGCGCGACACAATGGCTTGCGGTGCCGGGCGATCCGCGCGAGCACTACATCGCGCGCCTCGAATGGGCGGCCAGCTCCAGCGAGGTGGTGCTCCAGCAGCTCGACCGCCGGCAGCATACGCTGCTCGTGATGCTCGGAAATGCGCGCACCGGTGCCGTGCACACCGTGCTCACGGAGAAGGACAGCACGTGGGTGGAGGTGGTGGATGATGTGCGGTGGCTCGATTCGGGGCGCCGCTTCACGTGGGTGAGTGAGCGCGACGGATGGCGGCGCCTCTATTCGGTGACGCGAGACGGCGCATCGATTCGGCCGATCACCGAGGGCGCGTTCGATCTGCAAAATCCCGACGCGGCGTTTGGTGAGCCTTACGTGGTGGGCGTGGACAGCGCGGCGGGATGGATCTACTTCACAGCGTCGCCCGATGCTCCCACGCAACTCTATCTCTTTCGGTCGCGCCTCGACGGGAGTGGCCGGGCCGAGCGAGTGACGCCGGCGGCAGAGTCGGGGACGAATCTGTATTCGATCGCACCGGGTGGCCGGCTCGCGATTCACATTCACTCGACGTTCACGACACCACCCATGTACGAGCTCGTGCGACTGCCGAGCCATGCGGTGGTGCGCACGCTGGCCGACAACTCGGAATTGCGATCGCGGCTGGCGCAGCTGCAGCGCGGGCAGGTGCAGTTTCTGCGCGTGCCGGCGCGCGACGGAGTTCTGCTCGATGCGTGGGTGATGACGCCACCCGGATTCGATCCGCACAGGAAATATCCGGTGCTCTTCAACGTGTACGGAGAGCCGGCCGCGCAAACCGTGCTCGATGCATGGAGCGGTGATTATCTCTGGCATCTGATGCTCACGCAGCACGGCTATATCATCGCGAGCATCGACAATCGTGGAACGCCGGCGCCGCGCGGGCGGGCGTGGCGCCGCAGCGTGTACGGCGCGATCGGCGTGCTATCGAGTCAGGATCAGGCGGATGGCGCGCGCGCGCTCGCGAAGCAGCTGCCGTACATGGATTCGACGCGCATCGGTGTGTGGGGCTGGAGCGGTGGCGGCTCGATGACGTTGAATCTCATGTTCCGCTCACCGGAGCTCTACAAGATGGGAATGTCCGTGGCGCCAGTGTCGGACGAGCGGTTGTACGACACGATCTATCAGGAGCGCTACATGGGCCTGCCGATCGAGAACGCCGAGGGCTACCGGCGCGGCTCGCCGATTACCTTCGCGGCGAATCTGCGAGGCGACCTGCTCATCGTGCACGGCACCGGTGAT
Organism: Gemmatimonadaceae bacterium; assembly: GCA_036493195.1. Lineage (GTDB taxonomy): Bacteria > Gemmatimonadota > Gemmatimonadetes > Gemmatimonadales > Gemmatimonadaceae > FEN-1250. Next base: position 6,517 of record DASXQD010000077.1, read on the forward strand.
GACAACGTGCACTACCAGAACACGGAGCGGCTGGTGAACGCGCTCGTTGCAGCGAACCGTCCGTTCACGATGATGGCGTACCCGAACC
>DASXQD010000078.1:0-6176 GCA_036493195.1 Gemmatimonadaceae bacterium
GCGCGCGCGTGAGCGACGGATCGAGATAGAGTAGTGCGGCCGAGTCCTGCAACTGATCGCGGAATCCGAACGCTCCGCCCGACTGATAGTATGCCGATCGTCCCCACACTCGGCACGCCAGATTCTGGTACGCGAGCCAGCCATTCACCATCAGATCGAGCGCGGGCGATGGCGTCTCTATCTGAACGCCCCCGAGTGTCTCCTGCCAGAAGGCGCGGACCTCATTGAGCGAATGGCTGATCGCGGGGAAATTCCCGTACGCACGGAGCAGTGCCCGCGCACGCTCCTCTGTGTCGGCCTCACCGAGCAGAAACGCGATCTCCACCGAGCCATCTGCAGGAATCGTGAGCGTGGCCGCGAACGCGGCGCACGGATCGAGCCCTGCGCCCACACGGCCATCGAGCGGCGCATCGGAATGGAGGGCGGCGGGGTCTCTCACGCTGCCAGTGCGGCCGAGAAACGCGGTGCGATCTCCCGTTGCACTGATGTCGCTCGTCGCACTCGCGTCCGAGGGAGCGACCAGCGCGGCAAACGCAATGCGCTTCGAGAACTCTCCGCGCGAGGGATTCGTCGCGAAGATCGCACCGGTGCTCGCATCGCGTGCAGTGACGACGTTGGGCGCCGTCACCCACGGCAATCCGCCCAGCACGAGATGCGCGTAGCTCATCACGGTGATCGTTCGCGGGCGCACGCTCGTGCTGCGCAGCGTCAGGCGCACGATCTTCACGGGATCGTGGCGCGGCATCCACATAGTGGTGAGTTGCTCGAGCTCGTGACTCGTGTGTTTCCAGCTCGTGTAGCCGAAGCCGTGCCGCACCTCGTATGGCCCCGGTGCCGGCGTCGGTCCGGGAAGCGGAGACCAGAACACGCCGCTGCCGTCCTCGCGCAGGTAGATGGCCTCGCCGAGCGGATCGGAAACCGGATCGTTGAACCACGGCGTCAGCCGATTCTCCCTGCTGTTCGCGGTCCAGCTGGTGACGGCACCGCTCGCGGTCACGATGCATCCGGCGTTCTCGTTCGCGATCACGTTCGACCACGGCATCGGCGGCCACCGCAACCCACTCGGCGTCGCATCGAGCCGAATGACGTACTCGGTGCCGTCGCTCGAGAAGCCACCGATGCCGTTGAAGAATCGCAATGGCTCGCTGGCATTCGTGAGCACCGTGGTGGTGGGCGCGTGGGCGGGGCGATATTGATCGACAGCTTTCGCCGGCATCGCACAGTTGTCCATCTCCGCACGAGGAGCGCGAGACGGCATCCGCTCAATCGCTGTTCCGCGCTGCGCTACGATCGATATGACCTCCTCTTTCGTGTGCCCCGCGCCGAGCAGTGCGATCATCTGTGTCGACGCTCCGGGCGCGAGCGTCACCTCGGTGCGCAACGCGAAGATCGGGTCGAGCACTGCGCCCGTCGTCCCGGAGAGCACCGCGCCAGGGTCGAGCGACTGCGGCCTCGCAGTCGTGCGCCCACGGCCGATGAAGCGCATCCGGTCCGTCTCATAGGAGGGCTTCGTGCCGGAGCCATGAGTGCGCAGCGTGTGGATCACCCACAGCGGCTCGTCGTCCGTCGCGCGCAAGCGGCGCTTCGCGAGCAATGCCCGGCATGCATCGTTCCACTCCGTTTGCACGAACAGTTTGGAGAATGCCGGATGCGCGGCGTCCGCCACCGGCGTATTGAGCACGAGCTCCGCATATGTGGTCACCTCGAGCCGCCGTGCTCGCCCGCTCAAATTCTCGATCGTCAGCCGCCGTTCCTCGGCCGGCACGTTCGGCACGAGCGCGACATCCATTGTGCTGCGGATGCCGTCGTGCTCGCGGATGAGCGTGACGATCCCGTCGGCCGCAACTGCCTCGTACGTATCAGCCGCATGTCGGACAGGCTCTGCACCCGCGGACCAATAGTCGCCAGTCTCCAGATCGCGTACGTACAGCACGAAGGCGTCGGTCTCGCGCGTGCGATCGGGCACACGCCGCGTGATCGCGAGCGCCCCGAAGTGCGAGCTTCCGGTGCCATCGTCCGAGATCGTGAGATGGTAGCGATCGCTCGCGAGCCGATACCCGTGCGCAATCGTCGCTTCCTTGGCGTTCATTGATTCACGTCAATAGGTCAGATTGATAGTCGCGGGGAGATGGCGAATCACCACCTCACCTCGCGATGACAAGGAAACGGCGCTGCCATCCACTTTCGCGCTCGCGATCGGTCGATCTATGGGCGAGCGAAACACGATCCCGCCCGGCGGCATGCGCACCCTGCTACCGATGTGCGCCACGAGCGAGCGCGCTGTCGCTGCACGCGCATCGAAGTCGATGGGTCCATACGGTGTGCCGAGCCCGCGCACCTTCACGCCGGGCGCCTCGCGGACCCATCGCTCCGCGATCCCCGCACCTACAACGAGCGCGCTGTCGGACGCGCGATCGTACGCGAACATGTCGAGCACCGAGCGTATGTAGTCCGAGCCGACCCAGGTGTGCGGCATGTCACCAATGAACTTCGGCGTATCCCGATCGCGCCACACCACCTCGGCCCACTCCCGCCAGGCAGCTGGACGCTGCCCCTGAAAAAAGAAGTCGAGCATCGCGAGCGCACGCTGCTTCTCGCCGAGTCGCACGAACGTGCCCACGGTGCGAAGCTCGTAAGGCGTGTATGCCTCCCATGTCTTCGCGCCGCTGCGCCGCTTCTCGGAATTGTCCCAGTACTTGTCGAACGTATTTTTCAGCGCCGTATCGGGCAGCGATGCGAGCTCTCCCACTGGCGCTACACCGACTGTAGTCGACGTCGCGTCGAAATCGCCGAGCTCCACGGAGCCGGGGAGAAAGTCGATGTGGTGCTGCACCATGCTCGCGCGATACGCAGCCATGATGTCCGTGCGGAACGTGTCGCGCTTCGCCGCGAACTCTTTCGCCTCGTTCGCGTGGTGCAGCACCGTGGCGATGAAGGCGGCGTCCGTGTAGCCGCGCAGCCCGAAGAGATCATCCCAAAACGAGTGCATCGGCTTGGCCGAGTAGCCTTCGTGGCTGATGGATTCCGGGAAGAGGCCGTGGAAGGCGCGCTTCGCACCACTCGAGTACTCGGGCGTGAGCCGCTGCGCGCGCAGCGAATCCATGTACGCGGCGGCGCCGGTGACGTGCGGCCACATCTTGGCGACGAACGCGGTGTCGCCGGTGTAGCGGAAGTAGTCGGCGATCGCGTAGATGAGCTCACCGTGACTGTCGTTCTCGGGAACGGGATCGGCTCCGCGCGCGTCGACGCAGCAGGGCACCTTGCCGTTCGGAAACTGGTAGGGCGCATACCATTCGAGAAATGCGCGCACCTGCTCGGGGTGCCCGAGCCGGAGGAGCGCGGCGCCGATCATCGACCCGTCGCGGATCCACGAGCGCGCATACGAGCGGGAGCCCGGATGAATCTGCGGGCCGTGATCGTTGATCAGAATGTAGGCCAGCTGGGCGCGGAGCGTTTCGGTAACGCGCGCGGCGGAGCGCGGTAACGAGATCGCCACCCGGTTGACGGTCGAGTCCCACGCGCGCGCGGTTGCCTCCAGCACTCGGCTCGCAAAGCGATCCGCCTCTGCCTCGCGTGCAAACGGTCGCGAGATTGGTGCGTGCTGGTGAAGCGGCATGAGCACGTAGACATCGCGCGACTTGCCGGCGGGAATCGAGAGCGGGAACGACATGGCGGCCGAGGCGTGCTCCATCGCATCGTGCACATCGTGGCGTGTGGGAAGCGAGTCGGCACGCAGCGCCTCGTTGATCTCGCCCTCGTCGAGCGTCGAAGCGCCTACCGCGGCCGGCGCGGTGAGGGGCACCACGGTGAACGTGTCGTTCACTCGAAGCAGCGAGTCTTTCCAGGCAATGCTCCCGATCCGCGCGTCTCCACCCTGCGTGGCGAGGAACTGCCAGCTCGGATTCACCTGGAATGGTCGTACTGCGAGATAGAGCGTGGGCTTCGCGGCGCTCTTGCCGCGATTCATTACGCGGTAACGCGCGTAGAGCGACGTCGAGTCCGGCGCGCCGGCGGCGAACGTCGTCACCTCGAGTCGCATCGCCCCCGCGCTCCACGTGACCGAGGGAATCGGCAGATATCCCTTCGCGAGGGATTGTGTCTGCCGGGCATCGGCCCATGTAACGAGCTTCCCGCCTACGCGAAGAAAGGGCTCGAGAGAAAATCCGCCCGCATGCGGCTCGATCGCGCCCTGCTCGTTGATCAGCGCCTCCGCATCGTCGCCATCCGCGCCCGCGACCGTCCAGTACGATTGCTTAGCGCTAAGGTATTTCGGATAGCTCCCCGCCGGCGCGCTCGCCGCGACGTGCGCGAAGAATTCATTGCGCGACTCCGACCACTCCACCGGAATCACCGCGAGCTCGCGAATCGCGTATGCGCGCGGCTCGCTCGAAGCGGGAATGCGCACGCGCAGGTAGCGCGACTCCGTCTCCGGCAGGTAGATCCAGTCGCGACCACCGTTTCCATTCTCCACGGCGTACGTGCTGTCCCAGCTGGCGCCGTCCGCCGAGGTCTCGATCACATAATCTCGCGCGGCTGCACCGGGAGCCCAATCGATCGTCGCTCCACCGTACTCGCGCGTCGTGCCGAAGTCGAGCGCAAAGATCTGTGCCGTCGACGATGTCTCGCTCTTCCACCACGTCGATGCCTTGCCGTCGGACGCAAGCGCGGGCGCATGGTCCGCCACCTCGGACGTCGCGCTTGCGACCGGTGTTCCCGTGTACGGGCGAATCGGCTCGAGCGGAGTGAACGTCAGTGCGTCGATCCACACCGTGCCCTTGCCGCCGCTCCCCGCCGTGATCGACAGCTCGAGCGCCGCCAGAGTGCCAAGCTCTCCGCCTCCGCGAGGTCCCCACGCGAAGGTGATGTGCCGCTTCTTGAGCGTCACGGGCGTCCACTCCTTCGGGAAGTGCACGTTCACCGCGTTGTTCCACCACACGTTGTCGCCCGTCGAGTCGATCAGCTTCGTCTCGAAGTTCTCGGGCGGCGCGTCGCCGCGAATGCGGTAGGAGAGCGCATAGTTCTCCGGCAGCGCGACGTCGAACTTCTTGCGCGCGATCGCGTAGCCGCCGTGTCCATGGAAATCGAAGTCGAGGCGCATCGCATGGCCGTGCGTGCCGCTGCTGTCCGCGCTGATCGAGAGCGATACGCCATCCGACGGATGCGCGCTCCAGCCGGCCGTCGTCTCGAAGCCATCGAGCAGCCGCGCGGAGCTCGGCAACGGGGGCGCCGAAGTCTGCGCCCGCGCGCCCGCGACGCACACGACCGCGCCCAGAGCTCCAACCAACGCACGCAGCCGGCGACTCACCCCTTCACGCTCCCGGCCATCACGCCCTGGATGTAGTAGCGCTGCAGCACGAGAAACACGATCACCACCGGAAGCACCGTGAGCACCGAGCCCGCCATCATGAGCTCCGTGTCCTGCACGTGCTCGCCGACGAGGCTCGCGAGCGCGACCGGCAACGTGTAGCGTTGCTCGTCGGAGAGCACGATGAGCGGCCACATGAAGTCGTTCCACGTCGTGAGAAAAGTCCAGATCGCAAGCGTCGCCAGAATCGGCGTGATCGTCGGAAGCACGATGGAACGATAGATCCGCGCCTCGCTTGCGCCATCGATGCGCGCGGCGTCGAGCAGATCGTCGGGAATCGAGATCGCGTACTGGCGAATGAGAAAGATCCCGAAGATGCTCGCCATGCTCGGGATGATCACGCCCCAGTACGAATTGATCAGGCCGAGCGACTTCATCAACAGAAACAGCGGCAGCATCGCGACCTGCACCGGGATCACGAGCCCGGCGCTCATCGCGCGAAACACGCCATCGCGCCCGCGAAAGCGCAGCTTCGCGAATGCGTAACCCGCCATCGAGTTGATGATCAGCGAGAGCACGGTCACGACGATCGCGATGATGCCGCTATTCAACAGATAGCGGCCCATGCTCAGTCGCGTGAACACATCCCGGTAATGCTGGATCGTCGGATGATCGGGGAGCAGCCTCGGCGGAAAGGTGTTCGCCATCCCGGTCGGCATGAACGAGGCCGAGATCATCCACAGGATGGGAAAGAGCGAGAGCAGTGCGCCGGCGATGAGCGCGACGTACAGCAGCACCGTCCCCGCACGCACGCGCCTCACGCCGCGAGTCTCCTCTCGAGCCGCAGCTGGATCGCGGTCCACACGAGAAT
>DASXQD010000079.1:0-8263 GCA_036493195.1 Gemmatimonadaceae bacterium
TTCCGGATATCCAGCGGCACGAAAGCGCGCGGCAATCTGTTCCGATGCCTTCGTCACGCTCCCGACACCGGCGGAATCTTCGGTGTTGGTCTCGATCAGCTCCTTGTAGATCTCGTGCAGCGCCTGCTGCTGCGGATTGAGCGTCATCTGCGCGCGTACTCGCGGCGCAGCGAAAGTCACGGAGCAAATTGCGACTGCGGCGGCGGTCAGAGGGCGGAGCGACATCTTCATCACTTGGTCTCGGTGCGGGTGGCCATGCATTCGAGCTCGATGCGTCCGCCCAGGACCAGGCCGTTGGTGGCGAACGCGCTGCGAGCGGGGAGGTGACGTGGAAAATAGCTGACGTACACTTCGTTCATCGATGCCCATTCCTTGATGTCGGCGAGCATCGCGGTGCACTTCACGACGTCGTTCATCGACGAACCGTTGGTCTCGAGCACGTGCTTGATGTTCTCGAGCGCCTGCCGTGTCTCGGCCTGGATGCCGCCGGCGACGATCTTTCCGGTGCTGTCGGTTCCCAGCTGCCCGGAGAGATAGAGCATGCGTCCGACGCGCACGAGCTCGGAGAATGGGCGATGTCCCTCACCCGGAGCGGCGACCCACTCGACGGGTTGCCGGGCACGATGCGGATGGCTGCAGGCGCCGAGTAGGCAGGCGAGGAGGAGAGAGCGGGTGAGTGTGCGCATGCGCGAAGGTATTACGCGGGTCGCGAGTTCAACAGTGATGCGGGGTCAGCACGCGCGTCGCGGATGGTCCGCGCCTTGCCAGCCTGTCCTCTCGTTGGAGCTTCCGCGTTTTCATCCTTCGTCACGGTGACGAGCGCGCACCCATGTCTCCTCGTCACTCCTACGACGCGGTGGTTGTCGGATCCGGCCCGAATGGCCTTGCCGCCGCCATCGTGTTCGCGCAGACCGGCCGCTCCGTGCTCGTGCTCGAGGCGCAGCCGACGTTCGGCGGCGGAGCGCGTTCGGCCGAGCTGACGCTCCCGGGGTTCTCCCACGATATCTGCTCCGCCGTGTATCCGATGGCGGTGGGCACGGAGTTCCTTCCCTCGCTGCCGCTCGAGCAGCACGGGCTTCGCTGGATCGATCCACCTTCGGCGATGGCGCATCCGTTCGACGATGGTCCGCCGGCAATCCTGAGCAGATCGATCGAGCAAACGGGACGTACACTCGGCAGCGATGCGAATGCGTACGCGGATCTCGTTCGACCATTCGTAAAGCAGTGGGATGTGCTCTCCCGGGATGCCATCGGGCCGCTGCATCTGCCGCGACATCCCCTTCTCATGGCGCACTTCGGCCTCGATGCGCTCCGCAGCGCTCGCTCGCTGGCGCGCGGAAAATTCCGGGACGAGCGTGCACGAGGATTCTTTGCAGGACTCGCCACGCATTCGGTCATGCCGCTGACCGATCTCGCCACGGCCTCGATCGCATTGGTGCTCGCCGCCGTCGGCCATCGAGCCGGCTGGCCAATTCCAGCAGGCGGTGCACAGAGCGTAGCCAATGCGCTCGCCTCGTATCTCCGCTCGCTCGGCGGCGAGATCGCGACCGATTCGCCGGTGGCTTCGATGAGCGACATTCCCGATGCGAGTACGATCTTTCTCGACCTGTCGCCTCGCGGTGCGCTGGCGATCGCCGGCGATCGATTCTCGAGCAGCTATCGCGGCGCGCTCGAGCGCTACGAACACGGATCGGGCGTGTGCAAGGTGGATTGGGCGCTCAGCGCGCCTGTGCCGTGGCGCGATGCCGAGTGCGCGACGGCGGGCACGCTGCACCTTGGCGGCACGCTCGCCGAGATCACGGCGGCGGAGGCAGCGCCGCACGATGGTGCGCACGCAGAGCATCCGTTCGTGCTCGCCGCCCAACCGAGTCTCTTCGATGCGACGCGCGCGCCCGCGGGCAAGCACACTCTGTGGGGTTATTGCCACGTGCCGTTCGGGTCGAATGTCGACATGAGCGAACGCATCGAGAGGCAGATCGAGCGGTTCGCACCGGGATTTCGCGATTGCATTCTCGAGCGACGCGTGATGCGCGCCTCGGAGCTCGCGCAGCACAACGCGAATCTCTACGGCGGCGACATCGTCGGAGGCGCGAACACGCTGGGACAGCTGTTCTTTCGGCCGGTCGCTCGCCGCGTGCCGTATGCGACCTCGATCAAGGGGATCTATCTGTGCTCTGCGTCGACCCCGCCGGGCGGCGGAGTGCACGGCCTCTGCGGCATGTACGCTGCACGCGCCGCGCTCTCCGATCTGCGGGGCTGAAATGAATCGAGCTCGGCGACAATCACGCTCGCGCGCCCGCGTCGGCACAGAAAACGCCTAGCGAGTAGCGAGGATCCTCCACAGCGGAGCAGGGAAGTGCCGAAACAGCATCTTGCGATCTATCTGAAGGACCATCTCGCGGGCTCGGAAGCGGGGCTCGCGATTCTCGAGCACATCGAAGCCGCGCACGGCGTGGGCCGCATCGCCGACATCACCACGCGCATTCGGCGCGAGATCGAGGGAGAGCGAAAGGTGCTCGCGCGGCTTCTTGATCAGCTCGACGCTTCCACGAGTGCGCCGAGGCGCGTCGCGGGCTGGATGTCGGAAAAGATGCTGGAGCTGAAGCTCGTGGTCGACGATCCGGGGGACGGGGCGCTCCGGCTCTTCGAGGCCGCGGAGGCGATCAAGCTCGGCGTGCACGGAAAGCTCGGACTCTGGAAAGCGCTGCAGGCGAACGCGCAGGATCATCCGGTGCTGGCCACGGTCGACTACGAGCCGCTGATCAGGCAGGCCGAAGAGCAGGAGGCGCTGCTCGAGATGCTGCGGATGGAAGCGTCGCGGGCGGCGTTCGCGGAGCGCGCGTAGCGGCCGCGTCCGGCGATCGGCACGAGATCTGCGCGCGCAGAAGCATTGCGCTGACATACGCGCGAGTATCGAACCTCCGTACTCCGCGCCGGGCCATCACTCCCGTCTACTCCCGCGACCTGCCGGGAGCCGGAGCGACCCGAGAAACATCTCCACGCTCGAATCGATCAGTCGATCGGCATCCACGGCGATCGCCGGCATCGTTTCCGCGTGCAGCTGCCACATCAGCTGCAGCATGAGTCCGGAGACGAGCACGCGCGCACCGACTTCGCCGTCGGCATCCATGCGAAACTCTCCCCGCGCTTTTCACTCCCCGACGAGCTTCGCCACGAGCGTCCACCGATGGACGGGTCCGCGCATCCAGCGCTCGTGCACACTCGGAATCTCCTGCGTCACTCCGCGCACGAGAAGCGCCAGCAGATCGCGGCGCCCCTCCGTGTCGGCGAACGCCCTCCGCACCAGCAGCCGTATGTTCGTGCCACTCACAACGCTCACGGTCGCGGGGTTGTCGTCGCACGAGCTGTCGCAGGGCTCGGGGCTCTACAACTTCTTCCGCCAATTGGGCGGATCTTTTGGAATCGCGGTGATCGCCACACTCGTCACGCGCTACACGACGCAATTTCGCGAAGTGCTCGGCAAGCGCGTGACGACATCGAGCCCGCTCGCGCTGAGCGCATCGAGATGCTCACGCGCGGGATGATGACGCATGGGGTCGATCGATTGACGGCGCACCAGCGGGGGCTCGGCATTCTCGACCAGCAGTTGTGTGGCCAGGCGAGCGTGATCGCCTACTCGCACATCTACATCATCACGATGCTGAGCATACTCCTGCTGATTCCGATGCTGGTGCTCGTGGGTAAGGCGAAAACGTCCGCAGGCGCGCACGTGGTCATGGAGTGAGGCGCGCCTGTCAGGAACGGAATTCGAGCTTCTGCGGTTGAGGAGAAGGCGTGAGCGCACAGACGGCTCGCGCCGCCATTCAGAGCGGAGATCCTCGCCATGAAAATAGGAATCATCGGCGCCGGTCACATCGGAGGCGCACTCGTCCGTCGATTCACGAAGCTCGGGCACGACGTGTCCGTCGCGAACTCGCGCGGTCCGGCCACGCTGCGCGCGCTCGCCACGGAAACGGGTGCAAAGGCCGTCACCGTGCAGGATGCCGTGCGAGACAAGGATCTCGTGGTGGTCACGATCCCGGAGAAGAGCGTATCCGGGCTGCCGAAGGATCTCTTCGATGCCGCGCGTCCGGACACCGTCGTGATCGACACGGGCAATTACTATCCGAAGCGCGATGGACGCATCGAGGAGATCGAGCGCGGCACCACGGAGAGTCGGTGGGTGTCGAAGCAGCTCGGTCGCCCGGTGATCAAGGTGTTCAACAACATCTACGCGCAGCACCTGCTCGATCTCGGCAAGCAGGCCGGAGCACCGGGACGCATCGCGCTTCCCGTGGCGGGCGACGATGCGAAGGCGAAGGCGATCGTGATCCGCCTGCTCGATGAGCTCGGATTCGATGGCGTGGATGCTGGAGCCATCGACGAGTCCTGGCGGCAGCAGCCGGGCACTCCCGTGTATGGCACCGATTGCGATGTAAAGGGCGTTCGCGCGGCGCTCGCAGACGCGAGCTCCGAGCGTCGCGCGGAATTCCGCGCCGGTTGATACTCGCGTTTCTTGCATCTTTCGCGCGATGTGCAAATCATTGATCGTGGCACCCGCGCTCAACTCCTTTCCGCGATATCCGTGACAGCACCGAATTCCACACTCGATGACGATCCGCCGCCGCTCAGCCAGCCGACTGATCTCGGATTCGGGAGCGTCGTCGCGCAGGCCGTGCGCGGGCGCTTTCTCAATCGCGACGGACAGCCCAACAGCAAGAAGTACGGACTCGGGGCGCAGCGCCTTGCGCGCTTCTATCTTGCTTCGCTCGATGCGAGCTGGACGGCGTTCTTCCTGTGGATGATGGGCGGCTTGCTGCTCATCAACGGCTTTTTCGCACTCGCTTATCTGGCGCTCGGCACCGGCGCCCTTCGCGGCGTGGAGGCGATGGGTATCGTCGACCCGTTTCTCCAGGCGTTCACGTTCAGCATCGGCGTGTTCACGACCACCGGCACGGGGATGATGCACGCGTTCGGCGTCGACGCGAACTGGCTCGTGAATCTCGAGTCGTTCGTGGGGCCCGTGACGCTCGTGATCGCGTTCGGGCTGCTCATCGCGCGCCTCACGCGGCCACGCATGCGCATCGGCTTCAGCGATTCGGCGATCATTGCGCCGTACGAAGGTGGCCGGGCGCTGATGTTCCGGATCGTAAATCTGCAGCCAGGCGAGCTGAGTGATGTGCAGGCACGCGTCAACCTCGCGCGCTTCGAGGATTTCGGTGGCTCGCGTGAGCGCAATTTCCACGCGCTCGCACTCGAGCGAAACTCGGTCGAGTTCTTCACGCTCCACTGGACCGTGGTGCATCCGATCACCGCCGACAGTCCGCTCGCGGGTGTCACGCCCGAGAGCCTCGCGGATTCGCAGGCGGAGTTTCTGATCTTCATCAACGCGTTGGAGGAGACATTCTCCACGCGCGTGTCGACGCGGGCCTCGTATCTGTGGGACGAGGTGCGATGGGACGTGAAGTTCGCGAGCATTTTCGCGAACGGTCCCGACGGTGTGATCGCGATCGACGTCGAGCGACTGAGCCGCACCGAGCGGCTCGACGAAGGGGCGACTCGCACGCCCTCACCGCTCGAGCGAGGCGTCTCGCCCTCGCGTTAGGCCGCGTTCCCTCCGCCGGATCGCACGGCCTCGAGGTCGAGCTCCTGCTCGAGAGAGCGGAGCACCTCATCGGAGATCGTGTCTTCATCGCGCAGGCGGATGAGCATCCGTCGCTCCGCGTCGATCATCGCGAGCCGCAGCCGGCGACGCCCGTCGAAGCTGCCGCCCTCCTGCTCGTTCGTGCGCAGCCGCTCGCGTAGCTCCGTGCGCAGCGCCTCCACGTCGCGCGCATCGACCCACGACTCGTGCGACAGATCCTCGAGCGCCTCGGCCCCGCGCCGCGTCGCCTCGCGTCGCGCGAGGCGCTCCTCGACGTGGCGTGTCTCCTCCGGCTCGAACTGCAGCGCCCGCACGATCGTCGAGAGCGAGAGCCCCTGCACGAGCAGCGTCAGCACGATCACGCACATCGTGACGAGAATGATCTCCGTGCGATGCGGAAACGGATCGCCGTTCGCGATCACGAGCGGGAGCCCGAATGCGGTTGCGAGCGACACGACGCCCCTCATGCTCGTCCACGACACGAGGGTGACTGATCTCCAGTTCGGCCTGGGTGTGCGACGCCGCACCTTTGCGCTGAGTCGTGGAAGCACGGTGACGGCCGGCACCCAGATCAGCCGCACGAGCATCGCCACGATCGTGATGATCACGCCGTCGCGAAACACCGTGCCGATGGTGTAGTGAGGCACGAGCGTAAGCAGGTTCCCGAACTGTGCGCCAAGGAGGAGGAAGATCAGGGCGTTCACGAGGAACACGACGAGCTCCCATACCGTGCGCGACTGCAGGCGTGACGACGGACCGACGGCGGTCGAAAGTCCCTGCTGGAGATACACACCGCCGGCGACGCACGCGAGCACCGCCGACACGTGGAGCGCATCTGCGGCGGACCACGCGACGTAGGGGCCTGCCAGCGTCAGTAACGCTTCCGCGAGCGGGTCTTTCGTGAGACGGAGAGCGCGCACGATCAACCATGCGACGAGCAGCCCGATGAGGCTCCCGATCCCCGCATCGATGAAGAAACGGACGATCGACTCGCCCCAGCTGAACATTCCGGTGACGGCCGCAGCGACGGCAGTTCGATAGAGCACGAGCGCCGACGCGTCGTTGACGAGGCTTTCGCCCTCGAGCACGGTGATGACGCGCGGCGGCACCGGAAGCCTCGACACGATGGCGGTGGCGGCAACCGCATCCGGCGGAGAGATGATCGCACCGAGCGCGACGGCGACCGCCCACGGCATGTCCGGAAACATCTTTCGCGCGACCATGGCGATGACGGCCGTGGTCACGATCACGAGCCCGACGGCGAGCGTGCTGATCTTGTCGATGTTTCGCTTGAACTCGCGCACCGATGTGAACATCGCGGCCGACCACAGGATGGGCGGCAGGAACACGAAAAACACGAGGTTCGGATCGAGCTGCGGAATGGTGACGCCCGGGATGAGCGCCACGGCGCATCCGGCGACCACCTGGAGAATCGGGGTAGGCACGGGCAGGCGCCGCGCAAGCGCGGTGAGCGAGACCACGAGCACCACGACCACTACGGCAAAGACGACCGGTTCGAAATGCATTGCGGCGGATGTGGGGAAGGGCAGGAGCGAGACACGATGAATCTCCGGAGCCACGGGACGCATGGCAACGGCGGCGCGCGTCTTCGGCAGCGATTGGCAATGCATTCGAGGTTCGAATTCAGGCGTTCGCGCCGCGAATGGGGCGCTTCACCCCCGAACCGGTTCGGCGGGTATGCGCCGTGCTGAGGCTCCCGGCATGCTGGAGCGCGTGCGTGCTCGCGGTGTGGTCCGCGCAATCATCGGATTGGGAGCGCTGTGGGGAATCGCGCTCACCACCTTTGCCTGCGCCTCGGCACAGGCCGGGAGCGAACGCGCTCCCGTAGCTGCGACGTCCGACACCACACCCGCCGCGCACGGCGATACCGCGCCCGTGCGCACGCGCGTTTCGATGCGTCGCGTGAATTTCTACGTCGACACTGCGGTCGTGCTCCACATTCGCCATCTCGACGGCACGATGCGAAGCAAGAAAGGCGGCCCGATCATCTTCGATGACAAGAGCTCTTTCATCATCACGATCGACACCGCCGAGGTCGGGATGACGGGCACGGATCTGTCGACGTTGCTCAACAAGTACGTGTTCGGCTACAAGGGCTCACCGCTGACTCATCTGCATCTGCGAACGGAAGGGGATCACGTCGTACAGACGGGGGAGATGCACAAGCTCGCGACGATCCCGTTCGAGATCACTGCGACCATGGATGTCACGCCGGAAGGTCTCATCCGCATCCATCCGACAAAGACGAAGATCCTGGGAGTCAACGGCGAACGGCTCATGAAATTCCTGGGACTCACCCTGGAGAAGTTGCTCGATCTGAAGGGTGCGACGGGCGCCACCGCGCGTGGCAACGACATCCTTCTCGATCCGCAGAAGATCCTCCCGCCGCCCACGATCGAGGGACGTGTGGTCTCCGTGCGGGTGGACGGCGATGAGGTGGTGCAGGCGTTCGGCAAGACGAAGGCGCATGCGCGCCTGCAGGCGCTGGAGGCAATGGTACGCACATTCCTCGATGGATTCTCGCCGCTGGCCATGACATTTTCCCGCGCATTCAATACCGCGACCGTGCGTATTGCCCTGTTCGGGACATTCGATATT
>DASXQD010000080.1:0-6209 GCA_036493195.1 Gemmatimonadaceae bacterium
TATCGCGATGCACGAGCCCCTGGCGGTGCGCGTAGTCGAGCGCGCTGGCCACCTGCTTCGTGATCGTGAGCGCCTCCTCGAGTCCGAGCTGTCGCTCGCGATCGAGCTTCGATCGCAATGATTCCCCGCGCACGAACGGCAGCACGTAATACAGCAGTCCGTCCGCCTCACCCGAATCGATGAGCGTGAGGATGTGCGGATGATCGAGCCGCGCGGAGATCTTGATCTCGGTGAGGAAGCGCTCGGATCCGAGCACCGCGCCCAGCTCGGGACGCAGCACTTTGAGTGCGACCTCGCGATCGAGCTTCTTGTCTCGCGCGAGATAGACGACGGCCATGCCGCCCGCGCCGATCTCGCGCTCGATGACGTAGCGGTCACCGAGCGCGGTGGAGATATCAGGGGTGTCGGACATGCTCGAAAATGGGATGATGGGCCGAAACGCGCCAGAGCGACGTGTTCTGCCGGCGACTCGACGGCCGGACCGCTCGAGAACTGGCCCTCGCGACGCGACGACAACTGGCTCTGGTGGCGGCCCTCGGGCGCATCTAGAGTTCGACCGGAGCCGTGGCGCGCAGAGAAAACCTTGTGCCCCCCGCTTGCTGACGCGCACGAACACCTCTCCCGATCTCACGACCTCATGGCCACCGCGATGTACCGCCCCGACGCAAGCGAGTACTCACCCTATTTCGCACGCTACGTCCAGCGTGTGCCGGAGGGCGACATCATCGCGCAGCTTCGCGAGAACAGCGCAACGCTCGGCGCGACCATTGCCGCTCTCGATGATGCGCGAAGCGCGTACCGACCCGAGGCCGGGAAATGGACCGTTCGCGAAATGCTCGGCCACCTGATCGATGTCGAACGGGTATTCGTGTATCGCGCGCTCTACATCGCACGAGGTGACACCATTCCGCTGGCGAGCTTCGATCAGGACGAGTACGCAGCCGCGGCGGGCTCCGATGCACGACCGATCTCCGATCTGCGCGATGAGCTTCGCGCCTTGCGCGAGAGCACGATCCGCTTCTTCGCGTCCCTTCCCGCCAGCGCATGGACCCGTGTCGGCATCGCGGGCGGCAACAATCTCAGTGTGCGGGCGATCGCTCACATCATCGTGGGACACACGAAGCATCACCTGCAGGTACTCGCCGAGCGGTACGATGTGCCGACCATCCAGTGACCGTTGAATCCCGGGCTGTCACGCGTGAAGCAGCTGTCGACTCCCCGCGCTTCACGATCGAGCGTGCGCGCGCAGAAGATGCTGACTCCATCGCGCCGCTCTTCGATGCGTATCGTCAGTTCTATGGCGCTGCGCCCGATCTCGCCAGCGCTCGCACCTTCGTTGCCGCGCGACTGGAGCGCGACGAGTCCGTCGTGCTACTCGCTCGAGCGCGTTCCCGCGCATCGGATATGCCGGAATCTGTGGGCTTCGCGCAGCTCTACCCGTCGTTCTCGTCGGTCTCGGTCGGGCCCATAGTCATCCTCAACGATCTCTACGTGCTCCCCGCGTGGCGTCGCTCCGGCATCGCGCGATCCCTGATCGAGGAAAGCGCGAGACATGGCGAGCGCGTTGGCGCACTCCGCGTCCATCTGTCGACGCAACTCACCAACGCGCCCGCGCTTCGCCTCTACCAGTCGCTCGGCTTCGTCGCTGACCAGGAGTTCGCGCACATGAGTCTCGCGCTCCCGGCCGCCGCCACTGCGCCCTAGGCGGGTTGTCCCGTCTGCTGACTCATCCACTCCTTCATGCGTTGCTGCATCTCCTGGGGTGACAAATCTTCCTTCCGAGTGGCAATGGTCCAGTAGTACCCCTCCGGATCGATGATCGTCCCGCAGCGGTCACCCCAGAACTGATCCATCATCTGTCCCATCGGTCCTTCCGCGACGCGCGCGCCCGCGCTCGTCGCGCGCTCGAACAGACTGTCGGCATCCTCGACGTAGATCCATAACGAGACCGGCGACCCGCCGATCGCGCGAGGCGCCTTCGCGTCCATCATCGCGTCGTGCATCATGATCTGCGAGTTGCCGATGCGAATTACCGCGTGGACGATCTTCCCGTCCGGCCCGGCGGCGCGCGAGAGCTCCTCCGCGCCCAGCGCCTTGACGTACCATGTGATCGCCTGTGAGCTGTCATCGAGCGTGAGCATTGGAGTGACTGTGTGCAGTCCCTCCGGTACGGCTCGCTTTGCCTTTGCCATGATTCCTCCTCCATCCTTTCGAGTACATCATAAAATCCGCCGCCTTCGTGACGCGCAGCGTAAAAGCGAGCGCTAAATTCGCTGCAAGATCCCAGCCCTTTTTCGGGCACCGGCCTGGAACGCGGAATGCGTTCCGGCCGTTCGCCGGCATGGACGACTCCCTCTTTTCTCCGCTGCCACTCCGCGGCATCACGCTCGCAAATCGCATTGCCGTCTCACCGATGTGTGAGTACTCGAGCGTCGACGGCTTCGCGAACGACTGGCATCTCGTTCACCTCGGCTCGCGCGCCGTGGGCGGAGCGGGGCTCGTGTTCACGGAAGCGACAGCTGTGGTGCCCGAAGGTCGCATCTCTCCCCAGGACCTCGGCATCTGGAAGGACGAGCACATCCCGATGCTCGCGCGCATCACGGCATTCGTTCGCGAGCACGGCTCGGTAGCGGGCATTCAGCTCGCGCACGCGGGGAGAAAAGCGAGTACCGCGCCTCCGTGGACGGGTGGAAAGCCGATCGGCATCGAGCACGGCGGGTGGAGTCCGATCTTCGCGCCAAGCGCGATACCGTTCGATCATGGATATCAAACGCCCGCCGCATTGGACACGGCAGGCATCCGCAATGTCGTTTCTTCGTTCGCCATGGCGACGAGTCGTGCGCTCGATGCCGGATTCCAGGTCATCGAGCTTCACGCGGCGCACGGCTATCTCATCAACGAATTTCTCTCGCCGCTGAGCAACACACGCACCGACGAATACGGTGGGAGCTTCGAGAATCGTACACGCGTGCTGCGCGAGATCACGGAGGCAGTGCGCGAGCGACTGCCGGAGACGCTGCCGTTATTCGTGCGCATTTCCGCCACCGAGTGGACGGACGGCGGCTGGGATATCGAGCAGTCCGTCGAGCTCGCGCGCATGCTCGCACCGCTCGGCGTCGATCTCATCGACTGCTCTTCGGGCGGCAACGTTCCAAAGGTGCGCATTCCGATTGGACCCGGATATCAGGTGCAGCTCGCCGAGCGTGTGCGAAGCGAATCCGGCGTGCCAACGGGAGCGGTGGGGCTGATCACGAGCGCACACCAGGCGAACGAGATCGTGCACGCGGGGAAGGCAGACCTCGTGCTGCTCGCGCGCGAAGAGCTTCGCGATCCGTATTTTCCGCTGCACGCCGCGAAGCAGCTCGGCGCGCACATCGAGTGGCCGAAGCAGTATCTGCGCGCGAAAGACTAGCGCCGTCGCGCGAGCTGCAGCAGATCGTTCAGCACGCCGCTGGCCGTGACATCCGGCCCGGCGCCGGGCCCCGAGATCACCATCGGGTTCGCCTTGTAGCGATCGCTCACGAACACGAACTGATTGTCGGTGCCGCGCAGCGATGCCATCGGGCTCGACGAGTCCGCAATCACGAGTCCGACGCTCACCTTGCGCGCGCTCGCGCTCACCTGATAACGGAGCACGCCTCCGCGCGCCCTCGCGCGCGCAACGCGCTCGGACCACGCATCGTCCCACGTCTCCAATCGTGAGAGAAAGCTCGCAAGCGGCATGCGCGCCGCCTGCGCGGTCACCAGCGATTCGACGGACACATCGCCGAGCTCGCCCGGGAAGCCGAGCAGGCGTCCGAGTATCAGCCCCTTCCGTGCGACGTCCATGCCCGTGAGATCGTCGCGCGGATCGGGCTCCGTGAAGCCGCGCGCCATCGCATCGCGGAGTGCGGCCGAGAATTTCCGGCCGCGCCCGAGCTCATCGAACAGAAAGCCCAGCGTTCCTGACGGGCATGCGTCGATGCGGCGCACGCGATCACCCGACTCCACGAGCTTCGCGTACGTGTCGAGAATCGGCAACGCCGCGCCGACGGTCGTCTCCGCCCGGATGCGCGTGCCGCGCTCCTCTGCGAGCGCGCGCAGCTCGCGCACGCGCGCGCGCGGGCCGCTGAGCGGGCGCTTGTTCGCCATCACGAGATCCATCCCGGCACGCACCGCCTCCATGAGCAGCGCCATCGTGTCATCCGCCGTGACGTCGATGCAAACCGGATGCGACAGCGCGTGACGCGCGACGTACGCGAGCGACTCCTGCGCCGGGCTCGCGTGCGCGCCCGGAAGCGTCGCGATCCCGCGGCGCGCGCGCTTCGCCGCGGTGGCGCTCGCGAGCCGGGCCGCGGAGAGCCCGTCCGCATCGAAGAGATACCCGCTCCGATCGATGATGCCGACCACGCGGGGCGCGCCGCTCTTGCGCCCGTTGCGCGCCACGAGCGCCGCCACGCGCTGTCCGATCGCACCGTAGCCGAGCAGCACGACGTCCGCGTGCGCGCCCGCGACGAGTCCTCCGCCGCCTACGCGGTCGAGCTGAAACGCCGTGTGGATGCGGCGCAACGCGGTGACGCCGTTCTTCGCGTCGACCACCACCGAAAGATTGAGCTCCGATGATCCCTGCGCGATCGCCAGAACGTTGATCCCGCCGCTCGACAGCGCGTCGAACACGCGCGATGCGGTTCCCGGCATGTCGCCGATGCCGAGTCCCACGATCGCGATCGTCGCCACGTCGTCGCGCGATGTCACGCTGTCGATCTCGCGATTCGTGATCTCGTTCCGGAACTCGTGCGACAACCCCTTCCGCGCCCGTGCGGCGACGGCCGTCGGCACGCTGAAGCAGATCGAGTGCTCCGACGACGCCTGTGAGATGAGCGAGACCGAAATTCCCTCACGCTGCAGCGTTCCGAACGTGCGCGCCGCGATTCCGGGCACGCCGAGCATCCCGTTTCCCGCCACGGTGATCATCGCCTGATCGGCGGAGATGGAAAGCGCCTTCACCGGCAGGCGCCGTCCCGTGCGTCGCGCCGACACCTCGGTGCCGGTGGACTCCGGATTTGCGAACGGACGCACGAAGATCGGCATCGCGCGTCGCGTGAGCGGGATGAGCGCGCGCGGATGCAGTACCTTCGCGCCGTAGTATGCGAGCTCCGCCGCCTCGCGAGGGTGCAGTTGGGCGATCACGCTCGTGTGTGGCACGAGGCGCGGATCGCTCGTGAGCAGCCCGGGCACATCCTTCCAGAGCGACACCGCGCGCGCGTTGAGCGCTCGCGCCAACAATGTGGCGGAGAGATCCGAGCCGCCGCGGCCGAGCGTCGTCACGGCACCGTCCGGCGACACGCCGAGAAATCCGGGAACGATTGCGATCTCACCGCGGGCCAGCAGTGGGCGGATGACCGCGCGCGCTGCGCGATCGGTGCTCGCGAGATCGGGGGTCGCGCTGCCAAACGAGTCGTCGGTGTGGATGACGCGCGTCGCATCCACGTATCTCCCCTTCACGCGCTCCGCTCGCAGCGCCGCGGCGACGAGCGTCGCGCTCAGGCGCTCGCCCCGCGCGACGATGAGATCCGTCGTGCGCGGAGTGAGCTCTCGCACCGCATCGAGCCCGCGCACGAGCGTGTCGAGCTCGAGGAACGACTCGTCCATCGCACGCACCACATCCGCGCGTTGCCTGGCGCCGCGCAGCACCGCGCGCGCGACGTCGACGTGGCGTGCGCGCAGCCGCGCGGACTCGCGCAGTCCTCCCGCGACGTCGCCCATCACCGCCCGCCTCGCGACCCCGAGCAACGAATCCGTCACCCCGGCCATCGCTGACAGCACGACCACCGTCGGCTCGGCGCGAAGGCGCACAATCAACGCGACCGCGTGTCGAACCGCGGTCGCGTCGGCCAGTGAGGCCCCGCCGAACTTATGGATTTGAGGTCGTGGTGCTCGTCGCGTCATTCGGGAATGTCGCAACGGCGGGTGTGTCGGGCAAGAACTGCCAACTGCCCATGCGCGGGGATGGAGCGCGATTCGAGGGAGTAGCAACTACTTTGGATGGAGCGACACAAACGGACACCAACGGACACAAACGGAAGGAGCTTTCTACCGAGGACGTCGCCCCAAAGAAGGGCAACTGAATCTTGATTGGAAACGGCAGGGGGCGAGCGCTTCGGTTGCTTCCGTTGCCATCAAGGAAATAATTCCTTCCAAGCGTACAAATAATCGCCGTGCAGCGGTTC
>DASXQD010000081.1:0-2994 GCA_036493195.1 Gemmatimonadaceae bacterium
GATCGGCCATCCCCTCGAAGTAAAAATCGGAGCCGCAAATGTGCAGAAACCTGTCTGCTTGCGCCTTGATCGCGGAAATGACCTTCGGATGCCCGTATCCCGTGGACGCCACCGCGATTCCCGCCATGAAGTCCAGAAACCGGTTGCCATCCACATCTTCCACCATCGCCTTGTCGCCGCGCGCGATCACGAGCGGATACTCCTTGATGTAGCAGGGCGACGCGAACGTCACGTCCTGCTCCACGACGCGCCGGGCGTTCGGCCCGGGCACTGGGGTCTTGATGAACGGATAGTTGCGTGTGGCCGCGGCAGCGGTGGGACGAGCGGTGGCGGTCATGGACGTTACACCAATGAGTGGATGGTCGTGCGGCTTTGCTCGCGCATGAACTGCATTACATAGTAGGGACCGCAGCCGCCCTTGCCGCTGGATCCGGATCCTTTCCAGCCCGTGAATGCCTGTGCACCGGGCCAGGCCCCTGTCGTGGCCCCTGTGCGCTTGTTCGCGTAGCACACGCCGGCCTCGATCTCGTCGAAGAAGCGCGCGACCTCGTCATCGCTTCCGGTGTAGATCCCGGCCGTGAGCCCGTACTCCGTGCGATTGCTCTCAGCGATCGCCTCATCGAACGACGAGATCTCGCCGATCGCGAGCAGCGGCGCGAAGAGCTCCGTGCGAAAGAGACTGCTGTCGAGCGGGAGCGTCGCGATCGCAGGGGAAACATAGTGTCCCTTGGCCTGCGCTCCGCCAGTGAGACGCGTCCCGCCCAGGATGAGCGTTCCTTCGGCTTTGGCCTGCGCCACGGCACGCTCGTAGCGCTCGACCGCCTGCGCGTTGATCACGGGCCCGAAATACACGTCGCGCTCCGAGGGATCGCCGATCACGATCTTCTCGGTCTTCGCCACGAGCGCATCGATGAACTCCTTCGCGACGAGCTTGTGCACGTACACACGTGAAGTGGCCGAGCACTTCTGGTTCTGCAAACCGAATGCGGACTTCATCACGCCCTCGGCCGCCATGTCCATGTCGGCCGTATCCATGACGATCGCCGCATTCTTGCCGCCGAGCTCGAGGAGGCAGGGGCGCGTAAAATTTGCACTGAATTCAGCATAAATGCGCATCCCCACTTCCTTCGATCCCGTGAACACCACACCGTCGATTCCCGGATGATGCCAGATCGCGTCGCCCATCACGTGCCCGTCGCCCTGAATGAGATTGAAGACGCCGGATGGAATTCCCGCGTCGCGATAGATCTCGTAGAGCTTGAGCCCCGTCCACGGCGCCTCTTCCGCGGGCTTGTACACGATCGTGTTGCCCGCCACGAGAGCCGCCGAAGACATGCCGGCCGAGAGCGCGAGCGGAAAGTTGAAGGGCGCAATGCAGGCGAACACACCGAACGGGCGGAGCACGTCGACGTTGCGCTCGATCGGCGTCATTTTCGCCATCTCGCGCACGAAGCCGTTCGCATCGAGCAACTGCTGGCAGTAGTAATCGATCAGGTCCGCCGATTCCTCGGCATCGCCCATCGCTTCGAGGCGGCTCTTCCCTACCTCGACGCTCATGGTTGCGGCAAGATCGAACTTGCGCTCGCGTATGAGCTCCGCGGCACGGCGCAGCGGCGCAATACGCTCCTCGGCGCTTCGGCGCGCCCACTCCCTGGCCGCGGCGCGTGCGGCTTTCACCGCGAGATCGATCTGCTCCGGGCGCGCCGTGTGAAAGGTGCCGAGCACCCGCGACCTATCGATCGGCGAGGTGTCCACGATCTGCTCGGCCGTGCCCGTGATCGCCTTCCCGTCGATGTACATCGGATACTCCTTGCCGCTCGCAGCGCGCACGCGCGCGAGTGCTTCATCGAACAGCGCATGAAACTGCTCGAGGTCGACGTTGGCCGACGTGTACGTGATCTTTGGCAGAGTGGCTGCGGTCATATCGTCTGGAGGAGAGATCAGGTTGTCGCCATCGCGCCTGAAACGGATGCATCGTATGCAGCGCGGAAACGAGTCAGAAGCTCATCGATTTGCGACGACTCGATGATGAATGGTGGTGCGAGCATGATGATGTCTCCGTTCACGCCATTCACGTGTCCCACGTTCGGCCACACGACCAGTCCGGCGTTGAGCGCCGCGTCGGTGAATCGCTCCGCCACCTTCGCGTTTCGCGGGAACGGCGCTCGCGTATCGCGGTCGAGCACGAGCTCGATTCCCGCCAGCAGTCCGCGGCCGCGCACGTCACCGACGTGCGGAAGTTCCAGCAGCGTCGCGAGCTTCTCGTGGAACACGCGCCCCATCGTCGCCGCGCGCGCGACCAGCGCGTGCTCGCGAAGATAGCGCACGGTCGCGAGTCCGGCAGCGCACAGCACGGGATGATGCGAGAATGTCTGGGCGTGGGCCAATGCGCCGGAGCCGCGCGCGATCACATCGACGATGCGCCGCGGAGCGGCGACGGCGGAGAGCGGAGTGTAGCCGCCCGCAATGCCCTTGCCCATCGTCATGATGTCTGGTGCAACGCCGAATGGCTCGAGCGCCGACCACGTGCCGGTTCGACCCGCGCCACACGCGACCTCGTCCGCGATGAAGAGCACATCGTGGCGATCGCAGATGTCGCGGATCGTTCGCCAGTAGTCGGAACGCGGAACACTCGCACCGGTGGACGATCCGCCCACGGGCTCCGCGATGAAGGCCGCGATGCGATCCGCGCCGATCTCGAGGATCTTCTTCTCGAGAATGGTTCCGGAGCAGATCTCGCACGCCGCGTCGCTGCCGCGGCATGCGCAATGGTACGCGAGCGGCGCCGGCATGCGGTGTACGTTCACGATCCACTCGCGAAAGAAGGTCGCGTAGTGCGGCCGCGCCGATGCTGACATCGCGAGGAGGGTGTTGCCGTGGTAGCCCGGCGAGAGCGAGATGATGTCCTGCTTTTCCGGGCGACCGCTCTCCACCCAATATTGCCGCGCAAGCTTGAGCGCGGCTTCCACCGCCTCGGAGCCACTCGAAAGGAAG
>DASXQD010000082.1:0-7982 GCA_036493195.1 Gemmatimonadaceae bacterium
CATGGCGAGAGCGGCCGCGGCGGCCGCCATGCGCGACACGTGGCTCATCGTTGCACGTGTGTCACGATGCTACGGTGCGACGCGATAGAGAGAGCCGCTCTGATCGTCCGAGATGAGCACCGAGCCGTCCTTGTAGACCTCGACGTCCGCAGGGCGGCCCCATCGCGAGCCATCGGCGCGCTGCCATCCGCTCACGAAATCCTCGATTCCCGTTGGAACGCCGCCCGAGACGTGCACGCGCACGACCTTCGCTCCGGTAGGCTGCGTGCGATCCCACGAGCCGTGGAACGCCACGAGCAGATCGCTGCGATACTCGGTCGGCAGCTGCGTCGCCTTGTCGAGGAACGTCATCCCGAGCGGCGCCGAGTGCGCCTGCATCTCGAGCGCCGCGCTCACGGTCGTGGCGCAATGCCCCGCATCGTTGTACTCCGGATTCGGCACCGGTGCGCCGCCATGCGAATAACAGTACGGCCATCCGTAATCCTTCCCGTCCTGGAGAATGTTGATCTCCTCGGGCGGAAGATTCTGATGGTCGGGCTGAATGTCGTCTCGCTCGTTCTGCGACACCCACAGCTTGTGCGTGGACGGCTCGACCGCGAGTCCGACCGCGTTGCGCAGACCGCGCGAGAATACTCGTCCGCCCGAGCCGTCCTCGTTGAAGCGCACGACCGTCGCGCGCTCGGAGTCCGTCTCGATGCACAGATTGCACGTCGAGCCGACCGTCACGTACATCGCGCTGTCCGCGCCGAAGACGATCGTGCGCGTCGCGTGCCCACCGCCGCCCGGAAGCGTGTTCACCGGGGTCACGGAGCCGAGGAGCATGCCCCTGTTGTCGAGCTGCGCTCGCACGACGCCGTTCGTGTTCGCGATGTAGAGGAAGCCCTTGTGGAAGGCGAGCCCCGACGGACCGTTGAGCCCACTCACCACCGTGCGGCCGCTGTCCGCGATGTAATCGCCGTTCGCGTCCCACACGCGCACGACCTTGTTGCCGCCGGGCACGCTCACGTACACCGCGCCATCGGGTCCCATGGCCATCACCCGGGCGCCCTGCACTTTCGCGAAGTATTTGATCTGGAGTCCCGACGCGACCGTAAGCGGACTCGGAAATGGCCCACTCGGCGGCGTAACGGGCGTGTCGCTGCTCGATCCGCCGCACGCAACCGATGCGCCAGCGAGGCCGATCACTGCGACGAAGGCAAACAGTGCTCGCATGACTACGTTCCTCTCTGGTAGACGCCATCCAGCGCATCTTCGCCGCGCGGCATCTTCTCCGCCCGGCTCGCAAGCGCTTCTTCCTCTGCCTTCCCCACCTCCAGCTCGATCTCCTGCTCCAGCTCTTCGAGCCGTCCCTGCGGAATACCCCGCCCGACCAGCCACTGTTCATACATGGGAATCGGGTCGCGCCGTCCCCACGCGCCGAACATCTCGGAATCGAAGGTGCGCCTGGCTTCCTGCTCGTCATGCGTTGCGTGTCCGCCCATTCGAAACGTCTCGGCGATCAGCAGCGCGGGGCCTTCGCCACGCCGGCAGCGCTCGGCCGCAATCGATGTGAGCGCATAGCCATCGAGCACGTTGTTGCCATCGAACACACCGCCCCACACTCCGTATGCCTTTGGCCAGCCGGCGAAGCTTTCCGGTGCGGGCGCGAGATGATGCTGCGCCAGACGTGTGCCAAGAGCAACCTGATTGTTCTGGATGATGAAGATCGCCGGCACACGCCTCACCGCCGCGAAGTTCAGCCCTTCATGAAAAACGCCTGCCTTCGTGCTTCCGTCACCAATCCACGTCAGCACCACATTGTCCCGTTTCCGGGCCTGCAGGGCGAGCGCGATACCCGTGGCCACCGCCGCGCAATCGCCCACGATGCTCACGGGTGGCAGGATCCCGCGCGAGAAGTCGCCGTAGTGCCCATCCCGCCCATGCGAGGGCCCGTCACGGGTGCCCATGTAGGCGCGGAACACATCGGCCGCAGGCATGCCCATCTCGTTGCAGGCGCCAGAGTTACGAATCATGGGCGCCACGATGTCCGCGTTCGGGCCTCGACGTAGCGCGTGCACCGGGCCAACGGTGGCAGCTTCCTCGCCGGTGCCCAGCCACGCCTTCGAGATCACGCCCTGCTTCACGAATCGTTTGAGCGCGACGTCGATCAGTCGCGTGCGAACGAGACCGCGATAGAGATCGAGCAGCCGATCAGGGCCGAGCGAATTGATGATCGCCGCGCGCTCCGGATGATGGCTGATCGTCGCGTCGAAACGTTCACGCTCCGCCTCATCCGCCGTCCAGGCGACGTATTCCGGCGGGTCGAACGCCGCATATCTCTTCATGGAGGAAATCTGGGCGCGCGCCGTGAGCCGCTGCAATGGGCGCCTGGGCGCGTCCGGATCGAGCCGTCAGCGCCCGAAAATTCTGTCCAGTACGCCACTGGTGCCGCCCGGCTTCGCCGCGTCCGCGAGCGCCGCAGCGAGCGCCGGTGCCGATTGAAAACGATCCGCTGGCTCGCGCGCCATGCTCCTGAGCAACACCGACTCAACCGCCGGAGAAAAATTGAGATCCGGCCGCGCTGCGCGAATCGGCGTCGGCTCGCTTTTCAGCCGCGCGATCATGATTTCCTGTTGGGTGCGTCCCGGAAAGGGCAGCTTCCCCGTGAGCATCTCGTAGGCCATGAGCCCGAGCGAGTACACGTCCGTGCGCGCATCCAGCGGCTTGCCGCGAAGCTGCTCGGGGCTCATGAACTCCGGGGTCCCGAGCACGATTCCGGTTGCGGTGAGCTTCTTCATTTCGGCGCTCATCTGGCGCTCTTTTGCGAGCCCGAAGTCCATCACGATCGCGCGCTCACTGCCGTCCGAGCCCCTGCTGATCATGATGTTCTCAGGCTTGAGATCGCGATGCACGATCCCGAGCTCGTGCGCCACTTGCAGTCCGGCGGCGATATCCGTGATGTAGCGAACTGTGAGCGCGAGGGGCAGCTGTTGCATGCGATTCGTCACGTCGCACAGCAGCTCGCCCTCGACGAACGGCATCACAACGTACACGAGTCCGTTGATGGTCTCGCCGAGCCTGATGATGTGGCACACGTTCGGATGCGCGAGCTTTCCGCCGAGCTCCGCTTCACGACGCAGCCGTGCCATGGCCGTGCGGTCCTGGCTCAGCGACGGTGAGAGGATCTTGATTGCGACCCGCTCCTTCCTGAGCACGTCGTCGGCGAGATAGACGAAGGACATCCCGCCCTCGCCGATCTTTCGCGTCACGACGTAGCGCGCATCGAGTGTTTCGCCCGCCAGCTTCGAATAGTCGAGCGCCTTCCCCGTCGGAGCACCCGGCGGTCCGGGGCGCTGCGATGTCGCGCGAGGCTCGGAGCCGAGCGGCTGAAACACGCGCGCGTGCGACGGTGGCGGCGTCGACGAAGGCGGGGCTGGAATGAACGGCGGCGAGACCGGATTGCCCGGGGCGTGCGCTACCGTCTCGAGTCTCGTTCCATCACGAGGACAGAATCGGGCGTCGTCGGCATACATGGTATGGCAGCTCGGACAGCGCATGCTCATGCTGCAATTACCTGGGCGTCATGTGCAGACGCGATTGCGACCCTGCTCCTTCGCGCGGTACAGCGCATCGTCCGCGAGCGCGATGAGCTCTTCCGGCGCCTGGATCTGCGTCGACAGCACCGTCGCTACACCAACGCTCACGGTGAGCGCCGGCATCGGGAGCAACCCCTCGGTCGCCTGCTCTGCCACGCGCGCGCGAATGCGCTCCGCGACCTTCACCGCGCCGTCCTCGCCCGTCTCCGGGAGAATGACGACGAACTCTTCGCCGCCGTAGCGCGCGACCACGTCCACCGAGCGGGCCTCGCGCTGCAGCACGCGAGCGACGCCGCGCAGCGCCTCGTCGCCCGCGAGATGCCCGAAGCTGTCGTTCACGATCTTGAAGTGATCGAGGTCGACCATGAGCAGCGACAGGGTGAGCGAGTATCGGCGCGCGCGATCGAGCTCCGAATCGAGACGATCCATCAGTGCGCGCCGATTGAGCGTCTGCGTGAGCGAATCGGTGAGCGCCAACACCTCGAGGCGCTCGTTGTCCGCGCGCGTGCTCTCCATGGCCTGCGCGCGCTGGATCGCGCTCACCGCCGCTTTCACCACATCGTCCGCGAAGTCGACATCGCTCACCTTGAGCGAAGGCTCGCCCTCGAGCGTGCGCAGAAACACCACGCCAGCTTCGATCCCGTCGATGCGGAACGGCAGCGCGATCACCGAGCGCACCTTCACGTCGTTGTGCTCGATCCTCCATTCCTCGCGCGCCTCGTTGTACAAGGGGCTGATGGCGACGTCTTCCACGAGCACCGGCTCCGAGGTCTCGAGCGCCGAGCGAATCTCCGGATAGCGTTTGAGCTCGATCTCCAGGTGGCGGAGTCCCGGCGTCTCGTACGCCGCCGCCACGACGCCCACGACATCGCCCGGCCGCGCCAGGACCAGCGAGCAGTGCGTGATGTCGAGCGCGTGCGCGACGCGGCGCGTGAGAATGTGGTACAACTCCTCCGGCGAGAAATCGCCGTGTACCTCCTGCAGGATGTCGACGAGCTGTCGCCGCTTTTCGGCCTCGGTGCGCACCTGCGCCAGCTCGACCTCCGTGGAGTGGAGCGCGTGCCGCGCATGCAGGATCTCGCGGCGGACGCGGAGCTGCATGCGCACGCGCGCGAGCAGCTCGCGCACGTGGAACGGCTTGCTGAGAAAGTCCGTGGCGCCGAACTTCAGCACCTGCATCGACACCTCGTCGGATGCCTGCGGCGACATCACGAGCACGGGCGTGTCCCGCCACTGCTCCTCTCCGCGCATTTGCTCGAGCAGCTCGTAGCCATCATCCGGCTGATCGCCCACGTCGATCATGAGGAGATCGGGGGACGTGACCTTGAGATGATCCATCACGCCGCGACCGCCGGGCGCCACCGCCACATCGTAGCCCTGGTCGCGCAGCAGCCACGTGAGCGTGCGTGACAGCACGAAATCCTCATCCGCGATGAGGATGCGTGCTCTATCCACGGGCGAGCACGCTCTGCAGTCCGTCCCACTCGATGTTACCGCCGCTGAGCACCGCGACCGTCTTTCCGCGCGGCTCCACGCGCCCCGACTGGAGCGCCGCGATCGTGATCGCGCCGCTCGGTTCGGCCACGAGCTTGAGTCGGTCGAGGAGATAGCGCATGGCCGGCGCGAGCTCGGCGTCCTCGATGGTGACCACCTCGTCCATGTACGCCGCGTGGTGCGCGAACGGGATCGTGCCGATCTGGGTGGCGAGCAGCCCGTCGGCCATGCCGCCCGTGGAATCGAGCCTCACGGGCGCGCCCGCCGCGCGCGCGCGCGTGAGCTTGGCCGCGCCCACTGGCTCGACGCCGATCACGCGTGCTGTGGGCACCAACAGCTTGACGGCCGTGGCCACACCGGCACTCAACCCGCCGCCGCCCACAGGCACGAGCACCGTGCCCACATCGGGAAGGTCCTCGGCAATCTCGAGTCCGGCGGTGCCCTGCCCAGCGATGATGCGCGCGTCGTCGTAGGGAGGCACGAGCACGCTCCCGCTCTCGTGCGCGAGCTGCTCCGCGCGCTCCATGCGATCCGCGGTGGTGCGTCCCGCGAGCTCCACGCGTCCGCCGAGTCGCTCGACACCGGCGCGCTTGACCGCGGTGACGGTGGTGGGCATGACGAGCGTCGCCTGCACGCCGAAGATGCGAGCGGCGAAGGCGACGGCCTGTGCGTGATTTCCGGACGAGGGAGCGATGACGCCGCGCGCGCGCTCCGCGGCCGTGAGCGCCGCGAGGAATGTGTAGGCGCCTCGAAACTTGAAGGCGCCGCCGCGCTGCAGCATCTCCGGCTTCACGAAGATCGCGTCGCCGCCGAGTCGCCCGGAGAGCCCATCGGCGGGAAGCAGGGGGGTGCGCACGGCCACACCGAGCAGCACACGTGCAGCCGCCCTGATCTCGTCCAGCGAGACCAGGGCGCTCGTACCCTGCGGCGTGTTCGAGGCCGCGGTCGCGGTCGCGGCCATCGACCCTATTCTTCCTCTATGTCTGGCGACACTCCCACCGTCTCATCCAGTGCTTCCTCGCCACCCTCATCATCCTCGATCACCACGCGCGCGACGTCACACACGATGTCTCCATCGTCCAGGTGCACCAGCTTCACGCCCTGCGTGTTGCGGCCACTCACACGAATTCCCTTCACCGGCATGCGGATCACGATGCCCTGCTTCGTGATGAGCATCAGCTCGTCGTCCGGAAGAACTTCCTTGAGCGCGACCACTTCACCGGTCTTCTCGGTGCGATTCAGTGTCAGGATTCCCTTCCCGCCGCGCTTCTGTACGCGGTACTCCTCGATCGGTGAGCACTTCCCCATCCCCTTCGCCGTGACGACGAGAAGCGTCGCGTCGCGCTTGATCACGACCATTCCCTTCACCTCATCCCCCGGCGAGAGCTCCACGCCTTTGACGCCGGTCGTGTCGCGTCCCATCTCACGAACATCGTTCTCGTGGAAGCGGATGGAGAGGCCGTACTTCGTCGCCAGAACGATATCGTTGTTGCCTTCGGTGATCTGCACATCGATCAGCTGATCGCCGCTCTCGATCTTGATCGCCTTGATACCGGTCGACCGCGGATTGCTGTACTCCGTGAGCGCCGACTTCTTCACCGTCCCCAGCTGCGTCGCGAACAGCAGATACTGCTTGTCGCTGAACTCCCGCACCGGAACCATGGCCCGGATGGTGGTGTCCACCGTGACGTTGATCAGGTTCACGACGGGTTTTCCCTTGGCGGCACGCCCCGCGAGCGGGATTTCGTGCACCTTCAGCCAGAAACAGCGGCCGTCGCTGGTGAAGAACAGTATGTAATCATGTGTCGACGCAATGAACAGGTGCTCGACGAAATCCTCGTCCTTGAGTCCCTGGCCGTTGAGTCCGCGGCCGCCCCGCCGCTGCTTCTTGTACGTCGAAACGGACGTCCGTTTTATGTATCCCGAGTGCGACACGGTGACCACCATGTCCTCCTCGGCGATCAGATCCTCGATCGTGAACTCGCCCTCATCGCTCGTGATCTCGGTGCGCCGGTCGTCGCCGTACTTGGCGGAGAGTGCCATCAGCTCGTCGGTCATGATCTTCATGCGCTTGTCGCGCGAGGCGAGAATCGAGCGCAGGTCCTTGATCTC
The DNA here is from genome assembly GCA_036493195.1 of Gemmatimonadaceae bacterium. GTDB lineage: Bacteria > Gemmatimonadota > Gemmatimonadetes > Gemmatimonadales > Gemmatimonadaceae > FEN-1250. The sequence goes on from DASXQD010000082.1 coordinate 7,182, forward strand.
GGCGCGCACTTCCTTGAGCTCCTGCTCCAGCTTCTCGATCTCGAGGCCGGTGAGCTTGGCGAGGCGCATGTTGAGGATCGCCTCTGCCTGACGCTCGGAGAGCTTGAAGCGCGCCTGCAGCTGCGTGCTCGCCTGCGGCGTGTCCTCGGCCGCGCGAATGAGCTTGATCACCGCATCGATGTTGTCGACGGCGATCTTGAGCCCTTCCAGGATGTGCTCGCGATCCAGCGCCTTGTCGAGATCGAACTGCGTGCGGCGCACCACCACTTCGTGCCGATGCGTGATGTAGTGCTCGAGGAGCTCCTTGAGCGGCATCACCTTCGGCACGAGCTGGCCGGTGTTCGAGTCGGGCACGAGCGCGAGGTTGATGACGCCGAACGTCGCCTGCATCGTGGTGTGCTTGTACAGCTGGTTCAGCACCACGCGCGGGATCGCGTCGCGCTTCAGCTCGACGACAATGCGCATGCCGTCGCGATCGGACTCGTCGCGCAACGCGCTGATGCCCTCGAGCTTCCCATCCTTCACCTGATCGGCGATCTGCTCGACGAGGCGCGCCTTGTTCACCTGGTACGGAATCTCGGTAACGACGATCTGCGATTTGTTCGACGATTCCTTTTCCTCGATCACGGCGCGCGCGCGCATGACGATCCTGCCGCGCCCAGTCTCCTGGTAGTTCTTGATCCCCTCGCGGCCGTAGATGTAGCCGCCCGTAGGAAAATCGGGACCCTTGACGAGCTTCCAAATGTCCGCCGGCGTCGCGTCAGGCTTGGCGATGAGATGCACGACCGCCGCGATGACTTC
>DASXQD010000083.1:0-2166 GCA_036493195.1 Gemmatimonadaceae bacterium
GGCTTCGGAAACTCGCTGTAGTAGTCGGGGAGCACGTAGATGATCTGCATCCGGCCGCGATACTTCTCCACCGCGCGGTCGACGATTGCCTCCGAGCGCTCGATCTGCGCACGCGTCGGCATGAGCGACTCGCGATTGAGCACGGCCCATCCGTAATACTGTGTGTTCGCGAGCTCGATGCGATCGGCGCCCAGCGCGCCCGCCAGATCGATGAGCGACTCGAGATGATCGAGATTGGCGCGGTGGAGCACGACGTTCACCGTGAACGCGAAGTCGAGCTCCTTGATCCACTTCGCGGCCTGGAGCTTCGCATCCCAGCTGCGCGTGCCGGCGATCTGCTCCGCGATTTCCTTGTCGGAATCCTGAATGGAGATCTGCACGTGCTCGAGCCCGGCCGCCTTGAGCTTCAGCGTGCGATCGCGAGTGAGCCCGACCGCGGATGTCACGAGCGTCTGATAGAAGCCGAGCGAGTGCGCGTGCGCCACGAGCTCCTCGAGATCGCGGCGGATCAGGGGCTCTCCGCCGGACAATCCGAGTTGCAGCGCGCCGAGCTCGCGGGCCTCCGTGAAGACGCGCTTCCAATCATCCGTCGAGAGCTCGGCCTGTGAGCGCGCGAGATCGATCGGGTTGGAGCAGTACGGGCAGTGCAGCGGACAGCGGTGCGTGAGCTCCGCGAGCAGCGTCGTGGGTCTACGATCCATCGCGCACCGTCAGTGGAAAAGAGAAGGGACCCGCCGAAGCGGGCCCCCTTTGCTTCGCTTGCCGCAGCCTAGCGGCGGGCGACGTACGCGGTCACTTCCATCGTGACTTCGACCACTTCGAATTCCGGCTTGGTCCAGGACATGTTCTACTCCTGTTGACTGTAGGTGTATGCTCGCGGCCGGCATCCGACGAGAGAAAAAGTTCGCTCATTCGGGACCGCTCACTGGCTCGCGACTACCGGGACTAAGGCACTGACCATGCCGCGCCGGCTCGCTCCGCCTGTGTGTGGTGTAACGCTCGTGATCACAGAGACTTGCAAAGCTCTGCTCGCTTATCGAAGACCCACTGCGGATAACGCCCACCCTCGTCAGATCACCCAAAGGTGGGGCATTTCACCCAGCGAGCTCAACAGAGCAGCACACCCTCAACCAGCCGGAATCTCCGCCGCCTCATCGCGCACGAGCTCCCGGTCCGCGAGCTGCGAGAGATACGAGCGCACATCCTCGCGCACGTCCGATCCGTACCGTTCTCCAAGCACCGCCGCGATCTCCGAGAGCGTCCGCGTGCCGTCGCAGAGGGCCAGAATCTCCGCCGCCGTGTCGTTCAACAGCACCGCGCCCTCCGGATACTGCAGCACGTTTCGCTGCCGCGCCTCATCGAATTGCACTCGCGCGAACTTCCAGAGCTTGGGACGAGACTGAGCGCCGAGTGTCATGCGCTCACTCCTCGCGGTACGCGTTGTAGATCGTATCGATCATCACCCACAGCATCTCGATCTTGAACGCGAGCGCCTCGAACGCGCGCTGCTGCGTCTCTACCGTCGTGCAATACGTCGTCACGATCTCGAGTCCGTGATTGCTGTCGCGCGGCGCCTGCGTGAGACGGCTGTTGAAGTAGTCGTAGGCATCCGCGCGAATCCACGGATAGTGCCTGGGCAGCGCCTCGAGACGCCGCCGCATGATGTCCGGCGCGAACAGCTCCGTGAGCGACGATGCCGCCGCCTCCACCCACGGCTTCGTCTTGCAGAACGTCACGTACATCTCGGCCGCGAATCGCACGCCGGGCAGCACATGGCGTTCATCATCCATCTCCTCGCGCGGGACGCCAAACGCGATGCCGAGCTGAATCCACTTCTCGATGCCGCCCTCGCCTTCCTTCACGCCGTCGTGATCGACGATGCGCTGAATCCACTTCCGGCGCACCTCGGGGACGGGACAATTCGAGATGATCGCGCCGTCCTTGCGAGGAATCGCGCGCTGGTAGGCCAGCCGATTCGCGACCCATCCCTGCATCTGCCGCTGCGACAGCTTGCCGTCGTGCATCAAATGATGGAACGGATGCTCGACGTAGTACGACCCGTGGAATCCGCGCAGTGCCGCAACGAGCGCATCGGACGAGAGCGGGCGATCGAGCGAGGGAATCGGAGGCTTGGGCGGCGCCGCGATCGTAGGCGCGGACAGCAGG
>DASXQD010000084.1:0-1550 GCA_036493195.1 Gemmatimonadaceae bacterium
CGCGCCGATCACGGGATTTGGTCCGCCGTCCGGCTCCGTGAAGAACACCTGCGCCGCACCCTCCTCGGTGAGCTGGCGCAATCCCGCGTCGAGCTGCTTGCGACGCATCGGATCGGTCCCGATGATCCGTGCGAAGTGCTCCGGCGCGAAGCGCGGGATCCCGCGATACTCGACGTCGCCGTTCGGCGAGAGCGTGTCGCCGATGCGCAGCGTGCCTTTGTCGACCACACCGATGACGTCGCCCGGCCACGCTTCCTCTACCGCACTCCGCTCTCGCGCGAGAAACTGCTGCGGGGCAGGGAGGCGCACGAGCTTGCCGGTGCGGCCGAGCTTCACCTGCATGCCCGCCTCGAAGTGTCCGGAGCAGACGCGCACGAACGCGATCCGATCGCGATGCCGCGGATCCATGTTCGCCTGGATCTTGAAGACGAATCCCGAGAACTCCGGATTTGTCGGCTCGACGATGCCGGCGGTCGACTCGTGCGGCGACGGAGGCGGTGCGAGATCGAGAAACTCCTCGAGAAATGGCTCGACCCCGAAGTTCGTGAGCGCGCTCCCGAAGAACACCGGCGAGAGATCGCCCGTGAGCAGCGCGGCGTGATCGAACGAGTGTCCTGCTGCATCGAGGAGTCCGATCTCCTGCACGAGTCGGTGGTGCGCGTCCTCGCCGAGCAGCGCGATCAGCGCGGGATCGTCGAGATCGGAGCTCTGCGCCTCCAGCATGCGCGCGCCGTGATCGATCCCGCGCTCAAACATCTCGACGCGCTTGCGCCGGCGGTCATAGACACCGGCGAAGGCACCATCACGATAGATGGGCCACGTCACCGGATAGCAGCCGATCTCGAGGTCCGCTTCGACGTCGCTGATCAGCTTGAGCGGATCCTCGCCCGCGCGATCGCATTTGTTGACGAAGGTGAAGATCGGCATCCGCCGCCGCTTGCACACCGCGAACAGCTGTCGCGTGCGATCCTCGACGCCGCGCCGGTTGTCGAGCAGCATCACTGCGCTGTCCGCTGCCATCAGCGTGCGATAGGTGTCCTCGGAAAAATCCTCGTGACCCGGCGTGTCGAGCAAATTGATGCGAAAGCCTTGGTAGTCGAACTGCAACACGCTCGACGTCACCGAGATACCGCGCTGCCGCTCGAGCTCCATCCAGTCGCTCGTCGCATGCCGCTCGGCGCGGCGCGACTTCACGGAGCCGGCGAGATGGATGGCGCCACCGTAGAGGAGGAGCTTCTCGGTGAGCGTGGTCTTGCCGGCGTCCGGGTGCGAGATGATCGCGAACGTCCGGCGCCGCTCGGTTTCACGAGCGAGCTCGGTGTTCGGCGAGTTCGAGGTAAGGGCGCCGGTATCGGGGAGATTTGTACTGGGCATCTACACGGAATTTACCAGATTCCGCGCCGGGATTGAGTGCAACTGCACACTCGGCGATGCCTCACCGTCGGAGAAAAGCCCCAGCTGCTACTTCTTGTTCAGCAGCGCCTTCCTCACCCAGCCCTCGCCGGCGGCTCCCTGCACGTGAACGTAGCCGTTCTCTTCCTGGCCGAGGT
>DASXQD010000085.1:0-14156 GCA_036493195.1 Gemmatimonadaceae bacterium
AGCCAGAGCGCCAGCGGAAGCACCACGAGCTGGAAAATCATCCGCGATGGGCGTGCGATCTCGTCGTACGCCTGACGCACGCGCTGCGACCAGAAGTGCATTGCGGTAGAGGGGCGCCGCAGCACGTACGCACCGTACAGCACTCGCTCGCGCCCGCCGCTCGCGAGCACCGTGCGCACGAGCTCCAGGTTCTCGAACATGACGCTTCCGTCATATCCATTCGTCGCCTGCAACCGCGAGCGGCGAACGCCGAGCGTGCCGGGCCAGTCGCCACCGGTGAGGCGGTTGAGGAGCATGCGGCCGGAGTCCCAGCGAGCATGCCACGGAAGCGGCTCGAAGTAATTCTGCGGACGCACGACATCGGCCGTCGCGAGCGCGGCAATCGTCTGCGCGAGCGACTGCTCGTCGTAGCGCACATCGTCGTCGGCGATGATCACGTGCTCGTGCGACGCAAGGCGCAGCCCCGTGAGCACACCGCCGACCTTCCCCATGGGCGAGATGAGATCCGGAGCAGGCGCGACGTGCCGAACGCCGGCGCCCCACTCGCGCTCGTGCGCGGCGAAGATCGCCGGCTCCGACCCATCGACCACGATCGCTTCCGCGCGCGCGGCGATCCACGCGATGTAGTCGCGAAGCTCGGGCGACGTGTTGGGCGCTTCGCTCTTGATCGGCAGGATGTAGCTGACGGGTTCACGCCCCAGCTCGCTCATGACGTGAAGAGGGGCAACAGACATGCCGCGCTCGAGTCAACGCAATCGTGAACGGCGCGCTCGGAGATTTCGGCGACGAGGAGATGCGCGCCGAGCTGCATCGCGTGGCCGACTGGATAGCGAGCTATCGCGCGACGATCGAGCAGCGCGCGATCGTACCGTCCGTAATACCCGGAGAGATCGCCGCCCACTTCCCGGAGCGTGCGCCCGCGCAGGGCGCGCCGATGGACGAGCTGATGCGCGAGCTCGACGCGTTCATCATGCCGGGAATCGTTCAATGGGGTCATCCGGCGTTTCTCGGGTACTTCGGCAGCACGAGCAACGGCCCGGCACTGCTGGGAGAGATGATTGCGGCCGCGCTCAACGTGAACGCGATGACGTGGCGAACATCGCCCGCGGCGACAGAGCTCGAGGGAGTGGTGCTCGCCTGGATCCGCGAGATGGTCGGGTTGCCCGAGTCGTTCATGGGCATCGTGTACGATACCGCGTCGGTCGGGTTGATGCACGCGCTCGCCGCCGCGCGCGAGATGGCGGGAGGCGACGTCCGGAAGCGCGGGCTCGCCGGGCGGGGAGCGGAGCTCGGGGCGATGCGCGTCTACGCATCCGACCAGGCGCACAGCGGCGCGGAGAAGGCGATGATCGTGCTCGGGCTCGGCGAGCAGAACCTAGTGCGGGTAAAAAGCGACGAGCGATTCCGGATGGATGTCGATGCACTCGAACGCGCGATCGCCGACGATGTCGCAGGCGGCATGCGCCCGATGGCCGTCATCGCGACGGTGGGGACGACCTCGACGGCGAGCATCGATCCGGTTGCCGCGATTGCGCGCGTGTGTCGCGACCGTGACCTGTGGCTTCACGTCGATGCAGCCTACGGAGGCCCGCTCGCGATGCTGCCGGAGCGACGTGAGGTGATGGCGGGCGCTGAGCTCGCGGACTCGGTGAGCGTGAACGGGCACAAGTGGCTCTTCATCCCGCTCGATTTCAGCGCACTGTACACGAGACGACCCAAGGTGCTGCGCGCTGTCTTCTCGTTGACGCCGGAATATTTGCGTGGGGATGCCGGCGCGGACGGCGCGGTGAACTACATGGACTACGGTCTTCAGCTCGGCCGGCGCTTTCGCGCGCTCAAGGCGTGGATGGCGTTGCGTGCATTCGGGCGCGAGGGATTGGAGTCGCGAATTCGAGAGCACTGCCGGCTGGCGTGTCTGTTCGCCGAGTGGGTGTTGCAGGAGCCCTACTATAGTACTGCGGCCCCCGTGGAAATGGCGGTGGTCTGCTTTCGCTTCGAGCCGCCGGGCGTGAGCGCCGAGCAGTGTGACGCGCTGAACGAGCGCATCGTGGAAGCGGTGGACGCGAGCGGCGACGCCTATCTTACGCATACCACGCTGGATGGGCGGCGCGCGATGCGCATCGGCGTGGGCAACATTCTCACCACTGAGCGCCACCTCGCACACGTGTGGCAGCGGATCACCGAAGAGGCGGCGCGGCTTTCCCGCGATTGAGGAGGCAAGGCGTGGAACAGGATTCACGCGGGCCGAACGTCATGATTCCACCGCCGCTGCTGTTCGCGATGCCGCTGCTCATCGGCTTCATCGTGCAGCACTTCGTGCCCACGCACATCGTGTATGGCGCGTATCCCGAGACAATCATCCGGCTGGTGGGCTGGGCGGAGATAGTCATTGCGTTGGCGCTCAACGTATGGGCCATCACCACCTTCAACCGATTGCAAACATCGGTGATCCCGCGACGCCGCGCTCGCACACTGGCGTACGAGGGACCGTACAAGCTCACCCGCAATCCGATGTATGTCGGCTTCACCGTGCTCTATCTCGGCATCACCTTCGTCGCCAACGCGTTCTGGCCCCTGGTGTTCCTGCCGGAGGCGATCGCGCTTGTGTATTTGTTCGCGATCAGGCTCGAGGAGGCCTATCTCACGCGCGAGTTCGGCGACGCGTATCGCGACTATTGCTCGAAGGTACGGCGATGGCTGTAGGGTGCTACGACTTGCGCGCTCCGCGGTAGACGTTCTCGAGCAGCATCAGCACCACCGCGAAGAAGAAGATCGGTGCGCGCCAGCGCGCCGGCGCGCCGAGCTTCGGAAGGACGAATGCGGCCAGCACGATGCAGATGAGTGTGCCGACCGTGAGCGTCGCGTCCTCGACGAACAATCCCCACAGCTCGGCCAGTGCGATGCGAATCGCGTTCATGTCCGTGCAGTTTCCGATGCTCGCGTGCGCGCGAGGCGAACGGCGATCGCGGAGAAGACGAGGAGCAGCGCGATCATGGCAAGAAGGGCGAGGTCTTCGCCGGGCCAGGGGTAGCGGAGCCCCTCGCCGATCCAGAAAATGCCGAACGCCGTGAGCATGATCCCGACGATGAACTTGAGGGTGTTCTCGGGCACGCGCGCGAGCGGACGATGCAGTGCGAGTCCGAGCAGGATTACGACGAGCGCGGCGAGCAGGGCACCGATGCTCGCGACCAGCAGTGAGCCGCCCGCGCCGATCGCCAGCACGGTGAACGAGACCTCGAGCCCTTCGAGCGACACCGCCTTGAAGCAGGCGATGAAGGCGACCGCATCGAACGTGCGAGCAGGCTGTCCAGCATTGCGCATGAGCTCCGTCTCCCGCTCGTAGATCTTCGCCTCGTCGTGAATGGAGATCACGCCGGCCGCGCGGAGAATCGCCTTGCGAAGCCAGCGGATGCCGAAGAGGAGAAGAAGGATCCCGACGATGAGCTGAAGCGTCGTGATCGGGATGCGGCCGAGCGCGGGGCCGAAGATCACGACCAACAACGCGAGAAAGATCGCGCTGGCGCCGGCGCCGAGCAGCGATGAGCGCCAGCCGCGCGTGGTGCCGACCGCGAGTACGATGGTGAGCGCCTCCACGCACTCGACGAGCGAGGCAAGAAACGCGGCGACGAAGGCGGTGCTGGCGTGCAGCCAGGTCATCTCAAACGACTCTCCGTGAAGGCATGCGACGCACGAACGCGTGCGGCACTCCGGTCGAGAGCAAGAGGCGCGGCGGTAGCACTCACCACGACTCGAGATTTTCGCGAAGCTGCTGCAACCGCTTCTCGCTCGTCACCACGACCAGGCGATCACCCGGCTGGAGCACCGTCGTTGCGGTCGGAACGATGATCTGTTCGTCGCGAACGAGAGCAACGATGTTCGCGTTGCCGCCGTCGAGCTTGCGTCCGCTCGCGCCGACCGTCGTTCCCACGACGGGGCTATCCGGCTTGAGCGCTCCGGCGAAGAGCCGCCGTTCGCCCGGCAGATCGACCGCGAGCCCGGATCGCAGCAGTGCGACCAGATCGAGCTCGCCCACCGCGGAAAGATCCCGTGGCGCCTGTTCGCGCAGCATGTGGAGCGCCGTCATGAGATGTTGCGTTTGGTGCGCCGGAGAAGCGGCGCGGGCAGGCACCTGCGCTTCGTACAGGCTCGCGTAGCGAATACCCCGGGATAGGCGCGCCTGCACGAAGTAGCTGATGATCACTGCGAGTGCGGCGGGCACGAGCAACGTGTAGCCGCCGGTCATCTCGGTGACCATCATCAGCGTCGCGATCGGCACGCGCGCAGCACCAGCGAAAACGGCAGCCATGCCGACGATCGCTAATGGCGCGGACGGAAGGCCCGAAATCCCGGCGATCAGCGCACCCAGCATCGCGCCGGCATACAGCGTTGGCGCGAACACGCCGCCGGAGCCGCCCGAGCCCACGGTGAGACTCATGGCGAGGAGCTTGGCGATCACGAGAACGGCGAGCGTGCCGAGCGCAATCCGGCCGTCGATCGCCAGTTGCACCCATCCGTAGCCACCAGCGATGATCTGTGGAAGCACGAGCGCGATCAGTCCCGTAAGGAACGCGCCGATTGCGGGCCGAACGACGGGCGATACGGGCAGCGCCCGCATCATGTCACGAGTGCGATAGAAGAGCTCGGGCGTGATCGTTGCGACGATACCTGCCGCGAGTCCGAGCACGATGTACCAAGCCGTATCGAGTGCGCTGTGAAGGGGGTGGATCGGAGGGATGCGGAAGAGTGGCTCCCATCCCATGACCAGCCCGTTCAGCGCGTACGCGACTATCGCACCGAGCGTGGCGTAGAGCAGCGCGCCTGCCTCGAACTCCACGTCGGAATAGAGCACCTCGATCACAAGCAGTGCGGTGCCGATCGGCGAACGGAAAACGGCGGACAGTCCAGCCGCGGCGCCCACAAGCAGCAGCAGTCGCCGGTCGCGCGCATCCCGGCCCGTGAGCGTCGCGTACCACGAGCCGAGGCCGGCAGCGACCAGCGCGATCGGCCCCTCGCGACCCGCCGATCCACCAGATCCGATCGTGATCGCCGAGGCGATGAGCTTTACGGGCGCGACACGTCCACGCAGCCTGCCTTCTGTTCGATGGAACGCGCGCACGACGGCATCGGTGCCGTGTCCCTCCGCTTCTGGTGCGAGCCACTCCGTGAGCGCACCGACGACGAGGCCGCCAAGGCCCGCGACGAGCGGAACGAGCCAGAGTCCGTGAGGTCCGATGATCTGCCCGGCCGATCCGCCTTCACTCGGCAGTCCGGGCGGCGAATATCCCGCGAGACCTGTGAGCAGGAGCGCGGTGCACCAGCGCAATAGATAGGTGAACATCAGTGCGGCTGCAGCACCCGCCGCACCGAGCACGATGGTGTCGAGGACGAGCCGTCGCTGTCTGCCGTGCGCCGCCGCGACGGAGCCCGGGAAGGAGCCAGAGCGACTCGCGAGCGATCGATCGGCCGACGCTCGCGCCGCGAATTCCGAATCGCTCATCGGCCTCTTCGCTCCTGCCCGCGCGTGAGTCCCCACCACACTGCGCCGATCAGCCATCCCGCGCCCACTCCCCACTCGAGAAGCGCGAGCACGAAAACCGCGATGGTGGCGCGCCACCACGATGCATTCGAGAAATCCGGCCGGCCGGTGGCGTGCGCGAACATCGTCCACGCGAACACGACGACCGAAAGCGGGACACCGCATAGCAGAATCCCGTGCCGGATGATGAACTGGCCCCGCGTACCCAGCTTCGTCAACAAAGCGCTGCCCTCGTTCCGAATGCGCCGTTATGTCCCACGATGATAATCTACGTCGTGGGCGTGCCGGCGACGCACGACTTGCCGGCGCTCACGGCGAATCGACGCGCGCGCGGATCGCGCCGCCGCGTGTCTGCTCCACCGTGACCCTGCTTCCGGACGCTCCGTCGCGCTCGATCCGTGCGAGAACACTGTCCAGGCGAGACCTCGGGACAACGGAGCCCGCGAGCACGACGAGGTGCGCCGCGGTGTCGGCGCGGAGGATCGACAACAGCGTGTCGATGACCGGATCGTCCGGCGTACGCACATCGCGCACGCCGGCGGCGATCGCCATCGCATCGAATACCACGGATGACAGCTGCAGCGCATTCGCGAGCTGGTGCTGCATCATCTGCGCAGACTGCGTGGTCAGAGTGTCGCGCGAGACATAGCGCACGACAACCTGCGGAGCCGCGGTGTCGCCGCTCATGCGAACCGAGAAATCCACCATGCGCATCGAGTCCGGCCATGCGAGAAGCCGGAGCGCCTTGTCGATGCTGGTTCGCAGTTCCGCCAGATGTGAGCCGGGGGACGGCGTCATCGCTGCGCCGGACCGCGTCACGCGCCGTTCGGGCGCGGGATCGCGCCGTTCGATCATCGTCGCGAGATGTCCGAGATCCTGGCTCGATGCCGGCAGTTGTTCGAGCACGAGATCGACCGGCTCTTTCGCGATCAGCGCCGCGCGTTGCTCAAACACACGGCGGGCGGAGTCATCGAACCAGCGCGTGGTTGCAACATTGAGAATCACCTGCGTGCGATCGCGGCCGAGCGTGATATTACGGCTCACGATGAACGAGTGCCCGGCCATGCTGAAGAGCTTCGATGCCTGCTCGACCGCACGATGCACGCGTGCTTCGCGCGTGATCTGCCGGAGCGATGCACTGAGGGGAATGGCGACGAGCGCCACGAACACGAGGACCAAGGTCAGCCGCGCTGGTATGGATTTGAGCACGCCCATCGAGCGTATGCCCGGCGCACGGCCCACCCATGCGGCGATTCCGCTGCGCGGCGACTCGCGGTACCAGCGCCGCACCTCATCGAGAACCTCGTCTCGATGCATTCCCGCGATGAGCAGGACGATCGTCGCGCTCATGACGATCCCGGCGAGATTGGCGCCGTAGAGGAGCAGGCTTCCTCCAATCACGGGCCAATCCCATCCCGTGCCGATCCCGAATCCCGTGACTGCGAGCGGCGGCACGAGCGCCACAGAGACCGCGACGCCCGGGAGCGCACTCGCGAGCCTGTCGCCACGTGCGATGCGGACGAGCGCACCAGCAATGCCGGAGAACACCGCGATCGCGAGGTCGAGCGTGGTCGGCTTCGTGCGACCGAGAATCTCGGAGGTCATTTCGTGGTACGGCAGCAGGAGCGTCACCAATGCCGCGATCGCGATCACGGCCAGCGTGCTTCCCAGCACGCCAGCCGCGGTCTGCACCGCGAGTCGTCCATCGCCGATGGCCAGTCCGAGTGCAAGACCGAGAACGGGCGCAAGGAGCGGCGCGATGAGCATCGCGCCGATCACGACCGCCGCGCTGTTCAGTGCCAAACCGAGAAGCGCAATCGCTCCTGCGAGCAGCAGCACGATCCAGTACGCGGCGCTCGTGTCCGTCGCCGTGCTCGCGAGCTCGTCGAAAATCTTGCGGCGGTCGCCGGGCTTGAGCGGGCCGCGTGCCTCCTCAGCACGCGCCGCCGAGCGCACGTCATCCCGATCAGGCACCCAACGCCGACCCGGCTGATGACGCGGGGCGCACGAGGTGCACGTCCATCTGCGGATACGCGATGACGATTCCGGCGCGCTTGAACGCCCACCAGATCGCCTCGTTGAGCGCCGATCGCGTTACGCGCGCATTCCAGGGATCCTCGCTCCACACGAGTACCTCGAATGTCACCGCGGAATCGGCGAACTCGGTGAGGAGCACGCGCGGGTCCCGGTCCGCCAGCCGCCCTGGGAGCGAAGCCGCCGCTTCGTGCAGCACACGTTTCACTTCTGCCATGTCACTGTCGTACGACACGCCAACCGCGGTGTGAAGCCGGAAGATCGGATCGCGAAGCGTGAAGTTCGTCACCGTGTTCTGGACGAGCGTAGCATTCGGGATGATGAGGTCCTCCTCGTCACGCGATCGGGCGACCGTCGCGCGGAGACCCATGCGCGTCACGCGCACCACCCGGTTCTCCACCTCGAGCACATCGCCCGGCTTGATCGTGCGCTCCGTGAGCAGCAGAATGCCCGCGACGAAGTTCTGCGCGATGTTCTGCATCGCGAAGCCCAGCGCTACCGCGAAGAATGCTCCTGCCGTGAACAGGGCACCGAGATTGAGACCGAGCGTCTGGAGGGCGATGCCGAGGCCGAGGAGGACGATTGCGTAGTGGGTAAGTCGCAGCGTCACGCCGACGGTTCCGGCGTCGGCAACCCCGCGCAACGCGAGCGCGCGCGACATGGCGCGCTGCGCCAGCCGCGAAGCGATGAAGGCGGCGCATAGTATGACGCATACGACCACGATCGTCGTCAACGTCACCGCTGTTCCGCCGACGGTCACCAATGGGGAGTTCAAGAGGCGCGAAATGACTGTTGTATCGATGAGAGCTCCTGGGATCGGGACGATATCTCGCCCATCAGGAATGCATGACCCGCGCCTGCGGAGCCGGCTTTCGCTCAGCTCGCGTTCAGCTCACATTCGACCTTCCACGCTCCTCGAAGGCTGCGCGCCGTCGGCCGACCGCCGCCGGCCGAGCTGCACGCGAAAGCCGGTGCCCTCGTCGTCCCCGGGTTTGTAGCTCGCGGGGATCGCGATGTCGTTCCCATCGCGCAACGCGCCATAGTGCGGCGACATGATCTCGACGCCCGCCTCGTTGAACGCGTCCTGGATGTTCCGGTGCAACAGCGAATGAGTCACGGCCATCAGATCCGCACGGCGCGTCCACGCGTTCAGCTCGTACGTGACGTAGAAATCGTCGAGGCTCGTCTGAAGGACGAACGCGCGAGGTTCCTCGAGGATGTTCTCGGTGCGCTCTGCGGCCGCTACCAGCAGCCCGTGAACGGTGCGCCACGGAGCGTCGTATCCGATGGTGACGGTGGTGTGGAGCACGAGACCCGCAGCGCGCGCGAGGCGCGTGTAATTGTGCACTTGGGAGGCGAGCACGGCTCCATTGGGTATTGTGATCTCCACGTTCTTGATCGTGCGAAGGCGTGTGACGAGGAGCGAGCGCTCTGTCACATCGCCGACTGCCTCACCGATCTGCACGCGGTCGCCCACCTCAAACGCCCGTGTGTATGTGAGCACGATACCAGCAACGATATTGCTCACGGCCGACGAAGAGCCGAGCGAGAAGAGCACACCCAGGAAGAGCGAAACGCCCTTGAACGCGTCCGTATGCGAGCCCGGGAGATACGGAAAGCACGCAACCGCCGCGAACGCGAGCACGAGCACTCGCGCGATCTTGTAGGTGGGGTCGGCCCATTCCCGGTAAAAGCCCTGAAAGGCGACTGCCCCGCTCCCGATCGCACGAAACAGCGCGTGTATGAGCTTCAGTACGTAGCGCGTGATCAAGACGATTACGAGCAAATAGAACAGACTTGGCACGAAGCCGAGGAAGGCATCCAGGGCGGCGCCGAGTGGCGTGAGCGCGTAGCCGACGATGCGACGGGAGAGCGGTTCGGTCCAGGGGAAGAAGCTGAGCACGAGCGGGATGTAGATGTAGAGCAGCACCAGCGTTGCCGCGATGCGCACGCCCTGCGCGAACAACAGAAGCGCACGCGACAGACCCTCGGCCGACAGCACCTCGAGCTGCTGGATGCGAAGTGCTGGTATGCGCGCGCGGCGAACCGCCTCGAGCCTGCGATAGATTCGGGGGAAGGCCAGGTGCAGCAGGTAGAGGGCGACGAGCAGCGCGAGCGTGGCGACGGAGGCATAGGCGATGGCTCGAACGATGGCCTCTCCGGTGAACCGCGTCCGAGCGATCGTGAGCGCCCGGTGCGCGCGAACTGCGTACGCGCGCGCGATGTCCTGGCGGGCTCGTGCAAGAGGCACCGCATCCGAGTCGACCACCGTCATCAAGACGGTGCCGCTCACGACGAGCTCGGAGTAGCCGTCGCGCTCGATGGCGGCCACACTGTCGCCTTCCTCCGTGCGCGCGTGGGACGCCTGCTCGAGCCGCTCGGTGGCCGCCTCCGCACGCTGTGCGGCCGTGAACGGGCCGAGCGAGCCGTACAGGCGGAAGAGCGTGTCGTCGCGAAAGACGACTGGCGAGCCCGCGAGCGAATCGGCGCGCCTGTCGGATGCCGCCGTGCTGTCGCGTGCGGCGCTATCGGGCAACGCGCTGTCACGTGTGGTGGTAGATCTACTCTGCGCGATCGCCGCAGGAGCGACGGCGCTTGCGATGAGCGCGCAAACTCCAATGGCCAGTGCTCGTGGACCCGGAAGCCGCATGGTGCTCGCCCGAGAGGAGAAACGACGAGTGGAACCCATGTCATAATGTACGGGAAACGCACAGGCCGCTACATGATCTCCTTGATTCCCGTGCGGAGGAGCCACCAGTTGACCGGATAGCTGGTGAGAAAACCAGCGAACATCGCAATCTGCATCATGAACCAGAACGCAGGCTCGTGTTTGGGAAGCGCGGATGGCGAGAAGAACACGAAGAGAACGAGCGCCATCCAGCCGTACATTCCGAGCTGCCATGCAGTGAGTGAAAGGCTGTCCGCCTTGAGCGCGGCCACGAGCCCCTCGCGCGCCGAGAGCTGCTTCATCGGCGTGATCGTGAAGTACTGGAAGGCGATGCCGAGGAGAAAGGCGGCAATGAAATCGACCACCCACGTGCCGAATACCAGGCGTCCAAACAGCGTCACTGGAATGGCGAGCGCGGTCCACTCGACAATGAGGTCTGCCAGCGTGCATCCGCCTCCGCAGTGCGTCGCGGCCACGGCAACGCTCTGCCAGAAAGGCTTGGTCATCGCAGGAGGCTTGGTTTGCCGCTCCTTCGCCTGCCTCATCGCGGCCTTCGTGCTTCGGCGGCCGGCCGTGAAGTAGAACACGAGTGCGAGGGGCCCTGCCCACAGGGCGGTGATGGGCCAGACCAGGTTCATGATCCACATGTGCTGTGGGTGCCTCGTTTCATCGACAGCCACGACGAGCGAGCTCGCCAGGGCGAGGCCGAGCGAGATGATGCCGAGAACGTGCAACCAGAAGGGAATCGCCGGCGCGAGATGCGATGTCATCCGG
Source organism: Gemmatimonadaceae bacterium (assembly GCA_036493195.1). GTDB lineage: Bacteria > Gemmatimonadota > Gemmatimonadetes > Gemmatimonadales > Gemmatimonadaceae > FEN-1250. The sequence goes on from DASXQD010000085.1 coordinate 11,013, forward strand.
CAGGCTGCGGCGCAACTTCCGATGTATCCGCAGTCGGACTCGAGCCACGCTCCAGGCGTGCAATGGTGATCGCCGTCGCGCTGCCTTGAATGAGAATCGAGAGGATGACGACGCCGAAAGTGATCGTCACGATCTGATCGCGTGCCGGGAAAGTCACCGGCAGGCTGAGCGCGAGCACCATCGAGAGCGCGCCGCGAAGTCCTCCGAGCACGAGGATGCGTGGCCAGCCCTCCTCGAGTCGCTCGCGAGTGGGGCGAAGCAGCGTACAGACGACGAAGATCATGATCGCTCGCCCGATCGTCACCGCAAGATACGCGAGCAGGATCGGCAGCCACTGATCGGCGAGAGCGCGAACGTGCACGCGAATCCCGAGCAGCAGGAAAACAATGGAGTTCAGCAGAAAGGAAGCATAGGACCAAAACCCCACCACCGCCTCACGGGTCGTCGGCGACATCGCCATCCGCTGGGCGTAGCTCCCGCAGAGCATCCCCGCGCTGACGGTGGCGATCACGCCGGAGACGCCGAGCGATTCGGCGAGCGCGAACGATCCGTAGGCGGCGATCATCGTCAGTGAAATCTCGGTTGCCGGCTCATTCAGCCGGCGCATGATGGCGGTGACGCCGAGCGCGACGAGCAGGCCAACGATGACTCCTCCCCCGACCATCAGCACGAATTGTCCAACGAGCCGGAGCGACGAAGGAGCATGGGAGGCTCCGTCAGTGGCAATGGCGACGGCGAGAGTAAAGAGCACGACGGCGGTGCCGTCATTGAGCAGGCTCTCGCCTTCGACGAGCACTTGCAGGCGGCGGTCGACGCCGAGCTCGCGAAAGAGCGCGACGACCGCGACGGGATCGGTCGCGGCGATCAGTGCAGCAAAGACGAGCGCCTGGCGCCAACCGATCGTCGTGGGCCAGCCGGCCGACTCCGCTCCGAGCACGAGGAGCGCCGTGAGTGCGATGGAGACGATCACCCCGGGGACGGCCAGCATGATGATCGCGAACTTGTTGCGCCAGAACTCGTCGGACTTCAAGTGATATGCGGCTTCGAACAGAAGTCCCGGCAGAAAGACGGCGAACAGCAGCTCCTTGTCGAGCTGCGGCGCGTCGATCCTGCCGAAGGTGCCCAGCAAGAGGCCGACCGCTACGAGGGCGATCGTGTACGGAATGTGAAGACGCCTGCTCGATGCCGCGACGAGCGTCGCGACGGTGAGGAGGATGAGAAAAGCATCAACGGTGTGCATCGGCTCCTGCTGCGTCCGGCGATTGTGCGAATGCGACGATCTCGCAAGTTACGCAGCACGGGGGCGAACACGAGTCACAGGGGCTGGGCGCTACTGCTCTTTCGTTTGTTGGTAGAGCGCGTTCATCCACTTGCCGCCACGTCGTACGAACAACGAGCTCACCCACGCGGGACTCGGTGCCCGCGTCGTGCCGCACATCGTGTTCTGCTCCGCATGATAGGTGAGCAGTGCGGTGTTCTCGTCGAAACGCGTGAGGCGGAAGTGGTCGACGGCGTAGCTGGTGACGACGCATGCCGGACTGCCGACAAATGCGACGACCTGCGCCTTTGTGGCGAGCCCGTTGATTCCGACTTCGACGTGATCATCGGCGAGGAAGTTCTGAAAGTAGGATCCATCGCGGTGCTGCCAGGCGACCCATGATTGGCGCTCGGCGGCTTCGAGTGTCTGCTCGAGGGAGTCGGTGCTTGCGATGGAGGAGCGAGGCGTCGGCGGCTGGCGCGCACGAGTGATCGCGGCGGTGGCGATCGAGGAGCCCGCGATGAGAGCGCCGAGGATCGCCAGGGTTGGGAGGAGTCGCGTTAGCATGGAGAAGCTCCGTCGGAGATAGTGAGAATCTGCGCGCAGGATCGAGAGAGGCCAGCGCAGCGAAGGGATTCGCACCGGATGCGAACAGTGCGCAATTGGCATCGCCGCAGGGAGGCTGGCACGCTCACGTATCCGCCTACTTCTCTTGACTTCCTACAGAAGTGTGGCGATCTTCTGTCGAAACCCGACAGAAGGCGACATGCTCACCACCCCCACCGACGTCCTCCGCGGCACCCTGGACCTCCTCGTGCTCAAGACGCTCGCGCTCGAGCCCATGCACGGATGGGGGATCAGCCAGCGGATCGAGCAGATATCGAAGGGCACGCTCGACGTGAACCAGGGGTCGCTCTATCCCGCGCTCCAGCGGCTGGAGCAGCGTGGATGGATCGACAGCGATTGGCGCACCACCGAGAACAACCGGCGCGCCAAGTACTACCGGCTCACCACCGGCGGCCGCAAAGCGCTCGGCGTCGAGCTCGCGTCGTGGCGACGCTACGTCGCCTCGGTGGAGCTCATCCTTGGCACGACGTAGCGCGGCGCGCGGGCAAATCACATGCATCGCCTGAGAGGACTGCTCGCTCGCATCCGCGCGATCGTGCATGGCGAGCGCGCCGACCGTGAGCTCGACGAGGAGATCCGATTCCATCTCGATCAGGAAGCGGCGAAGCTCGAGCGCGGCGGACTGTCGCCGGAGGAGGCGCGTCGCCGGGCGATGGTGGCGTTCGGGGGAGTGTCGCAAACGCGCGAGGAGCATCGGGACGTGCGCGTCGTGCGCTGGGTTGCGGACGCGAGCGCGGACGCGCGATTCGCGCTTCGCTCGTTGCGCCGCGCGCCGGTGATCGCTGCCGCCGCGGTGATCACCCTCGCGCTCGGAATCGGGGCGGCGACTGCGATCTATACGGTCGTCGATGCGGTACTCTTGAAGCCGCTGCCCTTTCCACATCCAGAGCAGCTGGTCGTCATCGGCGAGGACAACGCCGAGCGGGAGTGGCACTTGCAGGACGCAGCGCCCGCAAATTATCTCGACTGGAAGCAGCTTTCGGCGTTCGAGTCGATGGGTGGATTCGCCGATGGCCACGCGAACGTGACGTTCACCGGGGGCGGCGAGCCGCGCATGGTGTCGGCGGCGCAGGTCACTGGAAGCTTCTTCCAGGTCCTGGATGTACGCCCGTCGCTCGGCCGCACGTTTCGAGACGAGGAGACGTGGGACGGTGCGACGCCGACCGCCGTCGTCAGCGATCGTTTCTGGCGCGCCGTGCTCGGCGGCGACTCCTCAGCGATAGGCAAGTCGATTCGTTTGAATGGAAGAGAAGTGCAGG
>DASXQD010000086.1:0-8038 GCA_036493195.1 Gemmatimonadaceae bacterium
CTGAAATGGCACACGGAGAAGTTGAGGCGCATCTGAAATCCTGCGAGCTCTGCCCTCCGCATTTCGTGTTCGCTTCCGACATGCGAAAGGCGCTCGCGGCATCGTCACCGTCTCTTTCTATCGGCGACGAGGCGCGCTTACGGCTGCGCGTGCGCGGCGCGCTCGAGCGCGTCACGGCCTATGGTGCAGACTATGCCGACCCAAGTCCCTGACGCAGACACTCGGACACTCCACGAAGAGTCCGGTGCGACTTTGGTGTGAGCCATGATCGAGGCGATCATCTTCGACCTGGACAACTGTCTGGCTGCGGCGGACGAGAGCGGGCGTCACCTCCTCGCTCCTACGTTCGACGCCATCAGACGAGCGAATCATGGCACGCTCACGAACGAGACGCTCCAGCGCGCGTTCGACGCGTGCTGGGGCCACTCGCTCGACAGTGTCGCACGGAAGTACGGATTCTCCGACGAGATGCTCGCCGCCGGCTGGGCCGAGAACGCGCGCGCCGAAGTGACGGTGCCGATGCGCGGCTATCCCGATCTCGACGCGATACGTGAGCTGCCCGCAAGGCTTTTCCTGGTCACGTCGGGTTTCAGGCGCCTTCAGGAGAGCAAGGTGCGCGCACTCGCGGTACTATCGCTTTTCGAGCGAGTGTACATCGATGCGATCGACGAGCCCAATCGAAAAGGGAAAGTGGCGATCTTCGCGGAGATACTCCGCGCAAATGCTCTCGAGCCCGACGAGGTGCTCGTGGTCGGCGACGACGCGGACTCGGAGATCGCGGCCGGTAATCGGCTGGGCATCCCCACTGTGCAGATACAGCGAGCAGGAATTCCGCATGCTGCGAACGCGATACATCACATCGGCTCGCTCACGGAGCTCAACGGGATCGTGAAGGAGTACGAGGCTGGATCCGGAGATTAGCGCGGTGTCCGGCCTTTGTCCGGTGGCGGCGGCTCTGTCGCAGCGTTCTATTTGTATCGCGCGGGTGAGCTCGAATATTAATGTGCCGCTTCCGCGTTGATCTCCTCCCCACACTCGAGATGCCATGCGCTGCGCAGCGATCGTGCTCGCCTTCGTGCTCCTCGGAACATCGAGCGGCCTCACGCAGGAGAGAACGTCCTCCGAGCACCCGGTACAGGTGTACCAGGAAGCGCGGCATCATCCGGTCTTCGAGAACTCACTCGTGCGAATACTGGACGTCCGTGTGCCCGGCGGAGACACGACGGATTATCATGTGCACGCAAATCGTCACATCGCAGTCGTGATCGCCGGCGCGCGGACCTGGGATCAAGGATTGGGACAAGCAGCGCCCGAATCGGCGAGCATGGCGATGCCGGTCGGAGCGGTGTTCGACAACGCACATGAGTCCATTCCCTACACGCATCGCGTCGGGAACGCGGATACGGTCGCCTTTCGCTATCTGGTTGCGCAGATGCTCAGGCCGTCCGGTGTCGCGTCCACCGTGTTGCCAGCGAGCAGCGGACTTCGGTTCGACCGGAAAACCATGGGGGCTCGGGTGTATCGAGTGACACTTGCAGCCGGGCAGTCCACGCCGGGTCATCGACATGGCGCGCCGGGACTCACGGTACAGATTGGCGCGGGGTCGCTCCGTATCGAGGGGACGCCTGCAGAAGGGAGCAGCCCGGAATCCGGAGCGGGCGCGTGGTGGTGGCGCGGGGCAGGGGCCGAGCACGTGCTCCGCAACGTCGGCGCGCGATCGGTCGAGATCGTGGAGATCGACTGGCCATGAAAGCGTGGCGGCACTGTCGAGCTGTCGAGAATCGGACGGTCCCGTGGGCGAACGAGTGAACGACGAGATCTCGCGCCTGGGTGAAAGTCTCGCCGATCGCTATCGCATCGAGCGTGAGCTGGGCGCTGGTGGAATGGCGACGGTGTATCTCGCCCACGATCTCAAACACGATCGCAACGTCGCGATCAAGGTGCTTCGCCCGGAGCTTGCGGCCGTTATCGGCGCCGAGCGATTCCTGAGCGAGATCAAGACGACGGCGAATCTGCAACACCCGCACATCCTGTCGCTCTTCGATTCGGGAACCGTCGACGGAACCGTCTTCTACGTCATGCCATTCGTCGACGGCGAATCGCTGCGCGACCGGCTCATTCGCGAGAAGCAGCTCCCGGTTCGCGATGCGCTCGGCATTGCTCGCGAGATCGCCGACGCGCTCCAGTACGCGCACGCACACGGCGTCATTCATCGTGACATCAAGCCCGAGAACATTCTGCTGCAGGGCGGTCACGCGCTCGTCGCCGATTTCGGGATCGCGCTCGCCGCGTCGAAAGTGGGCGGCAACCGGATGACTGAAACGGGCATGTCACTCGGCACGCCGCAATACATGAGTCCCGAGCAGGCGATGGGTGAGCGCGAGCTCGACGCGCGTACGGACATCTACGCGCTCGGATGCGTGACCTTCGAGATGCTCGCCGGTGAGCCTCCGTTCACGGGACCGACCGCGCAGTCGATCGTGGCCAAGGTGATCACGGCGGCGGCGCCACCGATCCGGAGCAAGCGTGACACCGTGCCGGAGCACGTGAGCGAGGCGATTCAAATCGCGCTGCAAAAGACCCCCGCCGATCGCTTCGGGAGTGCGGCCGAATTCGCCACGGCCCTCGAGTCGCCCAATGCGACGGCCAGTCGGCGAGCGCCGGCTGGAGTACCACGCTCGTCGACACGACTGCGTGCCGGAATGGTCGGCGCGATGGTACTCGTGGCGATCGCCTCGTTCCTTCTCGGCGGCAAGCTCCTCGGCCGCCGAGTCGCGCCGCCACTGGTGTTCGGCCGAGCGGCACACGTGACCTGGGAACAGGGGCTCGAGATCACGCCCGCGCTGTCGCCCGACGGGCGGTCGGTGGCGTATGCGGCCGGCCCGCTGGTCGCGATGCACGTGATGGTGAAGCCGGTTGGCGAGGGGCGCGCAATCCTGCTGACGGACGACACGACGTCCGCGGAGACCGATCCCCAGTGGTCGGCGGACGGATCGCGCATTCTCTACCTCACGCACGGCGGTGTGTCGAGCGCGCCCGCGGCCGGGGGCGCAGCACGGCCCGAGATTCCGGGCGACACGGCGTCGGCGGTCACGTCGGCGGTGTGGTCGACCGATAACAGAATCGCGTTCACGCGCGCGGATTCGCTGTTCGTGCGGGAGACCGACGGCACGCTGCACGGGATTGCGCGAATTCCACAGGCAACGCGCTGTGCATGGTCACCGAATGCACGCTTCATCGCGTGCGCCGCCGGAGATCAATATTACGCCGCCGCCGGCACCCTCTTCGGAAATCAATCCCCCTCGTGGGTCGTCGTCGCTCGTGTGGGCGACGGAAGACTGACGACAGTCACGGACACCCTGTCTCTCAATCACTCCCCGGCCTGGTCGGCAGATGGGCGATGGCTCTATTTCGTGTCCAATCGCGACGGGCCCAACGACATCTACGGCGTGCCGCTCGAGTCGAACGGCGATGTCGGCGGCGCCGTGCAGCGACTGAGCACCGGACTCGGGGCACACACGATCTCCGTCTCGAACAGCGGCAGTCGCGTCGCGTATTCCCGATACAGCGCGCACACCAGTCTTTGGTCGATACCCCTTCCCGCCAATCCGCCGGTCACGACAACGGCGGCGGTGCGCATCACCAATGCGAACGAAATCATCGAGGCCGTGAGCATTTCAGCCGATGGCAAATGGCTGTACTACGATTCGAATCTCTCGGGCAACGTGGACATCTTCCGAGTGCCGGCAGGGGGCGGAGAGCCGGAGCGACTGACCACGGATCCCGCTGACGATTTCGCCCCGAGTCCGTCGCCCGACGGCCGCGAGATTGTCTTTCACTCGTGGCGTGGCGGGTCGCGCGATATTTACGTCATGCGCCTGGATGGCGGAGGAGTGCAGCGCGTCACCGACACGCCACAGCAGGAGGCGTTGGCGCGCTGGACGCCGGATGGGAAAGGGCTCGTGTACACGAACATGACGCCTCCGCACGGAATCTGGCTCGCACGGCGCGATGATTCAGGGCACTGGGGCAAACCGCGGAGGATGGTTGCCACTGGATTTTTCCCTTTCGTATCTCCCGACGGGCATTGGCTGGCGTTTACCGATGATGTGTACTCGAAGCGGCTCGAAGCCATTCCGACCGACTCGGGTCCCACGCGTACCATCGGCATCGGAATGGGCGCAGCTTCCTGGGCAACCTGGGCCCCGGATGGACTCATCTACTTTTCTCTTCATGATACGCGCGGCAATGCATCGATCTGGACCACTGCTCCAGCCACTGGCGCAACGCGCTTGATCGTGCGACTCGATCCTCTGCTACATTCGTCACTTCGTACCACATTCGCGGTCGGGAATGGCCGCATCTATTTCAGCGCCGATGACAACCAGAGCGATGTGTGGGTGATGGACACTCGGCGCAGGTGAGCTCTCTGCCGGGCACCTTCGCAATACTCGCCCTCGTGGCGCTCGCGGCGCCGCTTTCAGCACAGGAGATGGCGCCCGATCCCGTGCCGCAGCACGACACACTCATGCTGCCGTCGCAAGTGCTCGGCGAGTCGAGACGCATCAACGTGCACACGCCGGCGAGCTACTCGGCATCCGACTCCGCGCGCTTTCCCGTGCTCTACATGCCGGATGGCGGTCTCGATGAGGACTTTCCGCACGTGGTCAACACGGTCGATTCGCTCATCGCGCTCGGTGCGATCCGGCCGATGATCGTCGTGGGCGTTCCGAACACGGAGCGCAGGCGCGACCTGACGGGCCCCACTCGCGTCAAGACCGACAGCGCCATCGCACCGCACGTCGGTGGCTCTGCCGCGTTTCGCCGCTTCTGGCACGACGAGCTCGCACCCGTGGTCGATGCGCGCTACCGCACCACCTCCGAGCGCGCGATCGTCGGCGAATCGCTCGCGGGACTCTTCGTAGTCGAGACGTTTCTGCGCGAGCCGGCCATCTTCGACCACTACATCGCGTTCGACCCGAGCCTCTGGTGGAATCACGGCGCACTCGTCGATTCGGCAACCGCGCTGCTGGCAGAGCAGAGGTCGTCATCGACGCAGCACCGCACGCTCTACATCGCGGCGTCGCGCGATGACATCGGAAACCAGACCGCGCGACTCGCCTCAATGCTTCGTGCGGCTGCGCCACGTACGCTCGAGTGGAAATTCGAGCCGCGTCCCAACCTCACCCACGGTACGATCTTTCGTGCGCTCCTGCCTTCGGCCCTCGTGAGCGCGCTCAGGTAAGCGTCGTCAGGCGATGCTATGATCGACCGTTGCTCGTGCTCGCCGCTCGCGTGACATCGCGCGGCGTGCCGCCCCACTGCCGATTCCAGGCGCGGCGCAGCTGCAGCCCCGATCGGAAGCCTGCGACCGCCGCGGCGCGAGTGACCGTGGCTCCATACTCGAGCGACTGACGTGCGCGCTCGAGGCGAATGAGACGCAGATAGTGCAGGGGGGACACGCCCGCGTTCTCGATGAACAGCCGCAGCAGATGTCGCTCGGTCGTGTTTCCCACGTTCGCCAGCTCGGCCATGTCCCAGCCGTGGTCGGGCTTCGTGACGATCGCGTCCTGCACGCGATGCACCGTCGCGTGCAGGTGACGTCGATGCATGTGAAATGGCGACAGCTCCGGATCGCGCTGCGAACGCCGCAGATACACCACCATGTCCTCGGCCACGCTCGCGGCCAGCGCTTCGCCACACTCCTCTCCGATCAGATGCAGCGCGAGATCGATGCCCGCGGTGATGCCCGCACTCGATGCGAGCTGTCCGTCCACCACGAACACGCGGTTGGCGATCACCTGGGCACGCGGCGCCAGCATTCGCAGCGCATCGAGCAGCTCGTGATGCGTCGTGCAGTGGCGAGTGCCGAGCAGTCCGGCGCGCGCCGCGAGCAGTGTGCCCGAGCAGATCGTGAGCAGTCGGTGTGGCGTGCTCGCCGCGTGCAACGCGTCGTGCAGCATGTGATGCAGCCACTGCGCAGTGAGGCGGACGGGTGGCGTCTCCTGATGCACGTGCACGGTCGGCTGACCCGTCACCACCACCCACGTTGGCCCGCTCAGCTGCTCCGGCAGCGGCTCCAACTCGACCAGAGCCAGTCCGACTGACGTGGGCAGCGTCGCCGCCGGGCCGGCGAATCGCAGGCGAAAGCGCGGAGACAATCCGCGCAGCTCGCGATGCTGGTTCGCGAGCCGGAACGCCTCGGCCGGTCCTGCGATGTCGAGCAGGAGCGAGTGGGGAACGATCACGAAGAGGACGTCGATCAGATCAGCGCGTGCGATCATAAGTGGACATGTCGTGGGCGAGGGCGTGCTCCAGGTTGGGGACGGAGGAGCCAAAGCGAAAGCCCCATGTCCGAAAGTGATCCAAAGTTGTCGGCCCACGGCGGCGACAGCGTGATGCGCTGACCCTACCTTCGCATCGGCAAAATCGGGGACGAAGCACGAGCTCCTCGCGCCCGCATCTCATCCTCTCTCGCTCAGGCAAGCTGCATGAACATCGACACGCTCCTGCGCGCCGTGCTCTCGGGGCTGTCACCGAGGAGGATGCATGTGGGCTCGCTCACTCCGGCGCTCGCGATCGCGGCACTCTCCTGGTGTCCGCTCTCCGGCGCTCACGCACAGGCGCTCACAAATCGGCAGACGCCGGCGATGGAAAGCGGCGTGGACGAGAACATCAGGCCAGGCGACGACTTCTTCGGATACGCGAACGGCGGTTGGCTCGGCTCCACCGCAATTCCGCCGGGAAAGGATCGCTGGAACGCGCGCAACGAGATCGAGGAGCTCGCGCGACATCGCGTTGCGGAGCTTCTCGACGAGGCGCGCGCTGCACCGAGTGGATCCACTCCTCGCAAGGTGGCCGACTTTCGCGCGGCGTACATGGACGAGACAGCCATCGAGGCGAGGGGCCTTGCTTCGCTGCGTCCGCTGCTGGACAGCATCGATCGCGTTCACGACAAGGCGTCGCTCACGTCAATGCTCGGCGCAGCACTCCGGGCGGACGTCGACCCGCTCAATTGGGGCGTCTATAATTCTTCGCACGTGCTGGGCTTGTCCGTGGAAGAAAGTATCCACGGGGAGACGAGCTATGTCGCGTTCCTCACACAGGGCGGGCTCGGGCTGCCGGATCGCGAAGACTATGTGAGCAGCGACTCGGCCAGGACTGCGCTGCGAATCGCGTATCAGAAATACATCGGGCGCCTGCTCGCGCTGGCCGGACTCGAGCGAGTGGACGAGCGCGCGGCCGCCGTCATGATGTTCGAGACTGCGCTCGCACGAAGTCATGCCACGCGTGAGGCATCCGCGAACGATCACAATGCCGACACGCTCTGGTCCCGTGCGGACTTCGCACGTGAGGCGCCAGGCATGGACTGGGAGGCGTTCTTCGCAGCGGCGAGACTTGCCCGGCAAAAGGCATTCGTGGCCTGGCAGCCCTCCGCACTGCGGGGATTGGCAGCGCTGGTCGCGTCGCAACCGATCGAGACATGGAAGGATTATCTTCGCTTCCACGTCCTCGAGCGATATGCGGACGTTCTTCCGCGTGCGTTCGCCGAGCAGGCGACGACGATGCACTCCGCTGAGGCGTACGACGACGCGAGGCGGCGTTCACGTGCGCAGCGCGCGCTGGACGCGACGCAGCTCGCCATGGGCGAAGCGATCGGGAAGATGTACGCCGATCGATATTTTCCGCCGGCGCAGAAGTCGCGTGTCCGGGCCATCGTCGCAAACGTGACGGCTGCATTCGTCCGGCGAGTCGAGGCGGTGACGTGGATGTCACCCGACACGAAGACGCGCGCGCTCGCAAAGCTCAAAACGCTTTACGTTGGAATCGGGTATCCCGATCACTGGCAGGACTACTCCGATCTCAAGGTGAATGCGGCGGATGCGCTCGGGAATGTCAGGCGTGCCGAAGATCGGAACTACCGGCGCGCGATCGAACGGCTTGGCCGGCCGATCGATTCCGCAGAATGGCTGATGCCGGCTCAAACGCCCGGCGCGCTCCTCGTCTTCCAGCTGAACGCGTACGATTTCTCCGCTGC
>DASXQD010000087.1:0-10827 GCA_036493195.1 Gemmatimonadaceae bacterium
GAGCCGACGACCACCCCGGCATCATTGATCGCGTTCGCGCGCGATGTGAAGAGCGGCACCGAGCCGGAAAACGTCAGATCGACGTGGGTGACGGCGACCGGCTTGACCGGGGGGCTTTCGGTGGGAGACTGAAGCTCGGAGCTACACGCGGCGACGGACCCAAACAACAGCGCGAGCGCATGGACGGGGAGGCGCATAGCAACTCCACTCGAGAGAGAAAGCTGCGGATCATACGACCCCGCCTCAATGCAAGATGCTTGCGCGAATTTTTGGCAAGAGTCTGCGCGCCGTCGCGTCGTGGCGTTTCAAGCCGTTCACCGCTCTCTCACCTGCCCGCGCGCGCGGTTTCAGCGCCTATTGCGCCAACATAGCGATACGTGTTCATGATCACGCCCGACGATGTGGCCATCGTGCTGACGAGTGCGAGCTCACGCGAGTCCGTCCTGTCCGAAAAAAAACGCTTGCCCGAGCCAAGCAAGAGTGGATATACGCACAGCACAACCTCGTCGACCAATCCCTGCTCGAGCAGCACCGATGTCAGAGTCGAACTTCCCCACACTAGCAGGTCGGGGCCGTCCTCCGACTTCACGCGTCGAACACCCTCGATGATGTCCGTGCCAAGGCTTCCGACCGGTCCCCACTCGAGACTCTCGGGCCTGTGGGTCGCGACGTATTTCGTCGCGGCGTTCAACCCTGGTGCAAAGGGACCGCTCGTGATCTTCGGCCAGAAACCGGCCCAGAGATCGTAGGTGCGGCGTCCGAGCAGCAGATCGAAGTTGCTGCCCTGTGCCTTGGCCATGGCCTCCGCCCCAGCGGGCGTTCGATAGGGTGCTGTCCATTCACCATGCGCGTAGTCGCTGTCTTCGCCACGCGCGGTGGGCGAGATCACGCCGTCCAGTGAGATGTGTTCCATGATCCTGAGCTTTCTCATCTCGAGTCTCCGGGTGTTCGATGGTGTACCGAAATGGTTCGGATGCTGGTTGCCGTCGTACGGCTCAGCGCCGCCTGTATGGAGATGTCGAATGAGGGCTCGACAAATCGACGCCGATTGCCGTTGATCCGGCACTCTCGAGCTCGACACCGCTCTTCACGTCACGCGCGAATGCGATCAACGATTCCGGGGGTCGTCGTCGGCTGGGCGGTGATAAGCGCTGTGCGAGTCAGTTCGCCCTGACAGAAAAGAGGAACGTGCGCTAGTGTGCAGGAGGCGGACGAAACGACCTCACTGACTTTTCTGCCACGAGAGGCACACATGAAATCCACCGGATGGACTCGCGGACTCGCATTGCTGTCGGTGTTCGCAATCGGGTGTTCGGACATGACGACGACTCCGCTGCCGCTGGCAAGTCGGTCAAAGCCGACTTACATCGACATCGCGGGGACGTGGGAGTCAACGGACCCGAGCGGCGTCACGATTGTGCTCTCCGACGTGACGAATCCCGACACCCTCTCAGGCACCTTTCTGTACCTGGGTCAGGTGACGTTCCTGTTCGACGCGATTCGTGTTGGCGATGACCGGAGCAATGTCGTGTGGAGTGGCATCCTCGATAACGGCGGCGCGCCGTTCAATGTCGTCCTGACGCTCGTAAGTGGACATTACAAGCCGGCGACGCACATGATCATGACTACATCGCTTCACGGCCTTTTTCTCGAGACCTTCGACCTGGTCCGCGTGAAGCATACAAAATGAGCTCGAGAGATCGGCAAGTGCTTTGAGATGTTCTTGCGCCGCACTGAAGCTCAGGTGCGGCCCCGAGCATAGGCAATGAAGGCCGCCAGCTGCGCGGGCGCTTCCTTGATCTGGCTCTCGCCGAGAAGCTTGCGCCAGAGGAGCGCGAGCGGCCCCCACAGCTCGATGCCGAAGCGGACCAGAGTCTGAGATCCCGTCGGGATGTACTCGTGGGTCGTGCGCAGCTTGGCCCCCAGTAGATGCGCAGTGTCAACCAGTCGATGAGCAGCGGCATCGTCGATGGACATGCTGACCTTGGGTCCACCCTTGGGCTTCAGGATGAACGTCGCACCAGGTCGCACAGCACCGTCCATTCGAGTGTACTCGAGACCTGCATCCCACCTACTCCAGCTGTTGACGTCCGTGATCACTCGATGGAGAGTCTGGGGAGGCACGTCGGTCAGCATCTCGTACTGAGCTCTCCACATCGCGCTGGCTCCATGGCAAAGAGACGAGCCGATCACTCACGAAAAAGGCCCTCGTCGTGCACGAGGGCCTTTTGTCTTTCCCTTCTATTTTTCAAGCACTTGTCGCATCTATGCGCCCAGTAGGAATCGAACCTACAACCTAATGATTAAGAGTCATTTGCTCTGCCAATTGAGCTATGGGCGCAAATCCCTTCGTCGTCCACGCGCCAGGGAGGACTCGAACCTCCGACCCACAGCTTAGAAGGCTGTTGCTCTATCCACCTGAGCTACTGGCGCTTCCGGTGACGCAAGTCGGTGTCCTCCCCCCTCGGGGCGATTCTCGATCGGGGCGACCGGATTTGAACCGGTGACCTCCTGCTCCCAAAGCAGGCGCGATACCAGGCTACGCTACGCCCCGGGGAACGCAAAACCTAGTGTGACCGCGCGCGTGGTGCAAGCCACGCGATCAGCTGCGAGAACGCGCGACCGCGATGGCTCGTGCGCTCCTTCGCCGCGCGCTCGGCCTCCGCGAAGGTGATGCCCAGATCAGACGACAGAAACAACGGATCGTATCCGAATCCGCCCTCGCCGCGCGGTGTGTCCAGTATTTCTCCCTCCGTCTCACCGCGGAAGGTGCGCTCGCCGCCGCCATCGACGAGCGCGGCCACGCACACGTAGCGCGCGCGTCGATCCGTGGACGCTCCGAGCTTGCGCAACAGAAACTCGTTGTTCGCCGCATCGAGCGCGCGTCCTTCGAGATCCGTGCGCCCGCTCCATCGTTTGGTGCGCACGCCCGGCGCGCCACCAAGCGCCCGCACCTCGAGCCCCGAATCATCCGCGATCGTGACGAGCCCGCTCTTCGCCCGGAAATAGTTCGCCTTGGAAAGCGCGTTCTCCTCGAACGACTCGAACACCTCGAGTCCCGACTCATCGGCACTCTCGGCTATCCCTGCCGCATCGAGATCGATCACTTCGAGTCCGGCGGCCGAGAACATGGGGCGAAGCTCGTAGAGCTTGCCGAGACTACGCGTCGCGAGCAGGTAAGGCTCGCTCATGCGCGCAACGCATCCTCCTGCGCGCGGAGCAGCGTAGAGACGCCGCCATCGGCGAGTCCGAGCAGCCGGTCGAGGGCAGGGCGATCGAAGGTGCCGTGCTCGCCCGTCCCCTGCACCTCCACGTACTTCCCCTCCGACGTCATCACCACGTTCATGTCGACTTCCGCCCGCACATCCTCGGAGTAATCCAGATCGAGCCGCGCCTCGCCGTCGATGACTCCGACACTCACCGCTGCCACGCGACGTTTCACCGGCGACGATTGGATCTTCTTCTCGCGCACGAGCCAGTCGAACGCATCGACCACTGCCACGCTCGCGCCGGTGATCGACGCGGTGCGCGTGCCGCCATCGGCCTGCAGCACATCGCAGTCCACCTTGATCGTGAACTCGCCGAACCTGAAGTCGTCGAGCATCGCGCGAAGGCTTCGCCCGATCAGGCGCTGAATCTCCTGCGTGCGACCGCCGATCTTTTCGCGCTCGCGCGACGTGCGCGTGTGCGTCGCGCGCGGAAGCATCGCGTACTCCGCCGTCATCCAGCCCTCCCCACGACCGCGTCGCCACGACGGCACGCCGTCCTCCACGCTCGCCGTGCACAGCACGCGCGTGTTGCCGCAGCTGATGAGGCACGAGCCCTCCGCATACGGCGAAGCGCGGCGCTCGAGGCTGAGCGAGCGGAGCACGTCGAGCGCGCGACCGACGCGCGCGGATGGGTCAGGAGCCGGCACGAAGCGCCTCAATGATGCGAGTGGTGGATTGGCCTGGAGTGAGCGGCACGACCTGCACGCGTCCGCCCCACGATTCGACTTCCCGTCGTCCTACGATCGTATCGAGATCGTAATCGCCGCCCTTCACGAGCACGTCGGGGCGGAGCGCGAGCACGATCTCGAGTGGTGTGTCCTGCTCGAACACGGTCACTGCATCCACGGCCTCGAGCGCCGCCACGACGTACGCACGCTCGGCCTCCGAGCGCACGGGACGCGTGTGACCCTTGATTCGCCTGACGGATGCATCGGAGTTGAGAGCGACGATCAGACCGTCACCCTGTGCGCGCGCGGCTGTGAGGAGGTCGACGTGGCCGGCGTGGAGCAGATCGAACACGCCGTTGGTGAACACCACAGCTCCCGACTGCGCCGTGCGCCAGCGAACCGCGTCACTCCAGGACATCACCTTCCGCGCTGGGGCGCGATCGCTCAGAACACTCTCTCCGCGTGCGGATTGAAGTCGATCTCCTGCAGCTTCCACGGCAGCTCGACGGTCTCGATGTATTCGCTCCAGATCCAGATCTGATTCGTCTTCCGGCGAATCTGGATCTTCTGGGCGCCTTCGGGAAGGCCCAACGAGTCCGCCTGTGCTCGAAGATGCGCGATGATCACCTCGTTGCCGTTCCGCGCCGCGAAGCGCGATTCCTGCGTCATCGCATCCTGAAACTGGTACGCGCGCCAATACACGTTGCCGATATTGAAGCCGAAGTAGAGCGTCGCCCCAATGAGAAGGATGAACACCAGGCATCCATAGGCGGACTTCCCCGAGCGCGCTCGCTTCACCACTGCGACTGGGCTCCAGCGATGATGTCGTTCACCGCCTTGGTGAGCGCCTGCCGGCGTCCATCCGCTTCGGCGCGCTCGGCGTACGTGCCCTCCTCGAGCATGCCCTTGCGGGACCAGAGCGTGCGACCCGTCGTCTGATCGATGATGTCGACATCCATGGTGATCTGCAGCTTGCGCTCGGTGGTCGTCGCCTGCGCATTGCGGTCCGCCGAGTAGGCGGCGGGGATGTCGGGGTCGTAGCGAAGAATCTTTCCGCGCACGATTGCGTCGGCTTTCCCTTCCGCCGCTTCGCGCAGGCCGAGCCTGTTCTCGACGTCGCGGCGCATCAGATCGTAGAGCTCGCGCTGCAGCGTGGGCTGTGGCGTCTCGTTGTCGAACGGCAGCACGGCCACGCTCTTGATGTGGGGCGGAAGCCCACCACCGGCGAAGTGGTAGAGACACCCCGTCAGGAGCAGAGCGGACATCGCGAGTAGGAGCCTAACGCCAAATCGATGCATCGAATCCTGGAACGGTGTCATCGCGCGAGATCGTGAGCTGCAGTGTGCGTCGCAAGCGAGGCTGCTCGTATCTGATCGGACCGACATCCGGACGCGCCACCCACTGGGGAATCCGGCCGCCATCGATCAGCTCCAAACGGCGAAGCTGGTCGTCGAAAAAGGTCGCCCGCCAGCCGGGTTGATGTCCAATGTCAATGCGCAGGGTGTCGGAGTCAACGCGGACGGTGGTGTCCGGCGCCGACGGCACGTGAAGCCTTCCGAGCGCCGCCCACAGCAGCGGGGCGGGCGGCAGGAAGTCGCGCATGGCATCCTGCCCACCTTGCAGACGTATCTGGTCGCCAATGAGCAACGCATGCCCCGTCCCCTGGCCACTCACAAAGAAGTCCAGACGCGCACTATCGGGCGGCGCGATGCGCGCCACACCCTCGCCGCGAATGCGCAACTCCGGCTGGGTGTAGTCCCACTGGAACACGATTTTACGGTGCACCGGAGCCAACTCGGCCACGGGCACGCGGCGCGGCGACACCATTCCCGTGAGCGGCCGCGCGCGTGGCGAGCAGGCGCCAGCGGCAGCAAGGAGCAGCGCGGCGAGGAGTGAGAGACCGAGACGCATTCAGGTGATACCCCGCCACTCCGGCGACGTGGCGCTACAGGCCACGAATGCGCTCGATGTGGTCGCCCTGCACCAATGCATCGAGCACGTTCCAGCCCTCGATCATGCGCCCGAATACCGTATAGCGACCATCGAGATGCGGATCGGCCGCATGCATCAGAAAATACTGGCTGCCGCCCGTGTCTGGTCCCGAGAGCGCCATGCCCATCGAGCCACGCTCGTAACGATGGGGATTGAGCTCATCGCGAATCGTGTACGCCGGTCCGCCATTGCCATCGCCGCGACGGTCGCCGTCCTGCGCGACGAAGTTGGGGACGACCCGGTGAAAGCGCGCATCATTGTAGTAGCCGCTCGCGGCGAGCGTCAGAAAATTGTCGACGGTGAGCGGCGCATCCACGGCGTAGAGCTCGACGATGATCGTACCGTGCTCGGTCACGATCTCGGCGCGCGGCAGCTTGCCCCCGAGCGCCGGAAGAATGCGGGATCGCACGATCTGCTCGTACCAGGCGCTGGGCCTGGGCTCGGGCACGGGTGCGCGACGCCAACCCTCGAACAGCGACACGCTGTCCGCGGCGTTTCGCGTGAGCATGTCGGGGGGCACCGGAATCGCACGGATTGCGGCGGTCACGGAGTCCGCAAAATGAACGCTGTCGCGCTTCCAGGCGGAGACCACGAAACGGATTGCGGCAACACGCGCATCCGTGTTCGTGTCGCCTGCGGCCAGGCGATAGCTCGCGAGCACCAGCGGCACCTCTTCGGCGGTTGCGTGGCCCTCGAGTGAACCGATCGCGATCGCGCGCACGAAGAAGTCCGCATCCTTGAGGCCATACTCCATGAACTCGCGGCGCCACGGATGACTCTCCGCAGTGTCCGCGTGCGGCGCCATCGCGGCGAACGCGGCGGATCGCACGCGTGGATCCGGATCGCGTGCGAGCGGAAGCGCGATCTCGCGAAGACGAAGAATCGTCGGCGCAGCGCCGCCTGCATCGGCAACTGCGGCGCGCAGTCGCCAGTCGCTCTGATGGGCCCAGCTGTCGGGCTCATCGAGCTCCGCGGCCGGGAGCACGACATCCTGCGACATCGCGGACACCAGCACGCTGCGTCGATACATGAAGCCGGTGTCCGCCTTCCATGCGGACATCCACGCCGCCCGGGTGTTGTCGAGCACGGAGCCCAGCTCCTCGGCCGTGGCCACGCGCACGTTCGGATCACGATCGCGTGTGCCGGCCACGACGGCCGACTTGCTCGCAGCACCATACGTCGCGAGCGAACGGATCGCATTGATGCGCACGTGCGGATTCGGATCGATCGCGAGTGTCGCGAGCGGCGCTCGCACGAGCGCGGCGAGCGAGTCGCCGGCCGCTCGGTGCGAGAGTGCTCGCGCGACCTGCGCGCGCACTTCGCCGCTCGTGTCGGTGACCAGTGGAATCAGATCGCGCACACCGGCGGCCGCAGAGGGCCGCGCGATCGCGTACGCCGCACTCCAGCGCACGAGCGCGCTCGAGTCCGCAAGCCACGGACGCACGGCCTCCACCGGGACCGGTTGCAGCCTGAACGTCGCCAGAAGGAGATCGCTTCGCACGTGCGAATCGCGAGGAGCCGTTGCGGGCGCGAGCGCCGTCACGAGCGCGGAGCGCGCGGGCTCACCAACCTGACCGAGCGCCCACGCAGCATTGTGGGCGACGAAGGGAGCCGCTTCGAGCGCGTGCGCGAGTGCCGCCACGCCGCCGGTATCCGCGAGCAAGCCGAGTGCGTACGCGGCGTTCGATGCGACGGCGGTGTCGGGATCGGCGAGAAGCGCGCGCAGCGTTGGCGCGAGCGCGGTGCCGTGCACCTGTCCTATCGCGAGCGCCGCCGCCGCACGCTCGGCGCGTGATCCCGTGCGAAGGATCTCCAGGATCAGCACGGTGTCCACCCGGCGCGCGTCTGCCATCGCGAGGAGCCGACCATAGCGTGCGATGTTGACTGGAGAATTTCCGATGCGCGTGCCCGTGCCCGATCCCGCGCACGCCGGGAGTGCGAACACGAATGCGACCATCGTCGCGCGAACGGCGCTAGCGCGCATCGTCATTCGGTTCGCCCGCGAGCGCGCGACGAACGTCAGCAGGGAGCGCGGACACGCGATTCGATGGATCGAGGGAGATGAGCGTGGTGCTGGCGATCGCGAGGCGTTGTGAGCTGTCGGCATTCAGGATGATGTAGTCGAAGACCACGGTGCGAGACGTGACGCGCGTGAGACGTGCGTCCACTCGAATCCGATCGTCGTAACGCGCGGCCGCAATGTACCGGATCGAGGCTTCGGACACCGCCAGACGAATGCCGCGCTCCTCCAGCTCGCGATAGGTGGCGCCCAGCGTGCGAATCAGATCGGTGCGTGCAATCTCGCACCAGATCAGATAGTTCGTGTGATACACGACCCCCATCTGATCGGTTTCAGCGTAGCGTACGCGCAGCTCCGTAGATGATGCCGGAACCGCGGTCATCGCGCGCTCCAGCGCAGTGGTTTGTAATGCATGGCCGCAGCGACTAGAATGTGCGCATGCTGCCAGCTCCCTGCCTGCTCATGTCGGACGCGCACCTGGGCGCTGCCCCCTCCGAGCGTGAGCGCGAGGTCACGGCCTTTCTCGACTACGCGCGACGCAACGCCGGATCCGTCGTGATCAACGGCGACCTGTTCGATTTCTGGTTCGAGTGGCGAACTGTCATGCCGCGTGGCCACGTGCGCGTGCTCGGCGCGCTCGCCGCCCTTGCAGATACCGGCACGCCAGTCGTTCTGACCGCTGGCAATCACGATGCGTGGGGGGGCGATGTGCTCACACGCGAGATCGGCGTGCAGCTCGTGCACGGAGACTGGGACGGCACACTCGGCGGATGGCGCGCACACATTTCGCACGGCGACGGACTGCGCGCGCGCGAGGACCGGCGCTATCGCACGCTCAAGCGCGTGATGCGCCATCCGCTTGCGATTCGCGCATTTCGCGCGCTGCATCCGGATTTCGCGACACGTGTGGCGAGCGGCACCTCCACTCACAGCCGATCCCAACGCGAATCTGATGGCGGCGCCGGACTGCGCGCAGTTGCCCACGACTTTCTCGATGCGCACCGCGAGACCGAGCTGGTGGTGTTCGGTCACTCGCACGCGGCAGCGCTCGAGCGCGCGCCTGGCGGCGGCGTGTACGCGAATCCGGGCGCGTGGATCGATCGGCCCGCGTTTCTCGTCATCGCACCCGAGCGCATCGAGCTGCGCGCCTGGAGCGGATCATCCGAGGGTGACCTTCTCGACGCGGTCGATCGCCGACCCCAGGAAGCGTTGGCCGACGCGTAGAAAGTGCTCGGGATCATCGGACGCGACGAAGCGGTGTGCCGGCGCTCCATTCGAGCTCGACGCGACGAGGTTGCGCTGGATGAGCGTGCGGCGGGTTTCCGCCGCGGTTTCCGCCGCACTGTCGATGAGCTGCACCCCGGGACGCGCGATCTTCCCGAGGAGCGGCGCGAGCAGCGGATAGTGCGTGCACCCGAGCACGATCGTATCCACCTGTGCTTCGGCGAGCGGCTCGAGATACTCACGCGCGATGAGGCGTGTGGCATCGCGATCGACCCATCCTTCCTCCACCAACGGAACGAAGAGCGGGCAGGCGCGCGCGATCACCAGTGCTCGCGGCTCGATGGCGCGAATCGCGCGCTCGTAGGCGCCGGACGCGATCGTGCCAGCGGTGCCGATCACGCCGACGACGTTCGAGGTCGTGCTGCGCATCGCCGCCCGCGCCCCCGGCTCGACCACGCCGATCACGGGGATGCTCACATATTCGCGAAGCATCGGGAGCGCGTGCGCGGTGGCCGTATTGCACGCGACGACGATCACCTTCACGCCCTCGCCAACGAGCCAGTCCGCAATCTCGCGGCTGTAGCGCTGTACGGTCTCGGGGCTCTTGGGGCCGTACGGCACGCGCGCGGTATCGCCGAAATAGATGATGCGCTCGTGCGGAAGCTGCCGCTCGATCTCGCGCACAACGGTGAGGCCGCCGATTCCGGAATCGAAGACGCCGACCGGCGCGGAGCTCTCGCTCACCAGGGTATCGTCGCCGTTACTCCGGCACTGCGCATCTCCTGCCCGCCATGCACCTGCACGCGCACGTCCCACAGATGCGCCGAGACGAATGCGTCGGCGGCGGAGAAGAGATGGGTGAAGAAGATCAGGGCGGCCCAGTCCTCCACCTGCGTGCGGCGCACGCGCACGCGCGCCGCGAGCTCGGGCGGCGGTCCGAGCGGCACGGAGTCGCCCGCAAACGTGCTGTCGCGCGCGGCGCGCTTTGCGACCGCCAGCTCTTTTTTCGCGAAGATGAGCATCGCGATCGAGCCTGCCTCGAGGGCGAAGTAGGTGGCGCCTGCCGTCCCGCGGTCGAGCGACGCCTGCCCCCACCCGGGCACGAGGAGTGAGCGGAAGAGGGCGGTCTTCGGGCGGATCGGCGGACCCGCCAGGAGCACCGAGTCGCGATGGTCGTTGAGCGAGTCCGCGACGCTGCGAATTCGCTGCGGTGCGAGCGCTGCACGCGCGCTGTCCGACTGCGGCGAGACGCCGATCCGCGCACTGTCGGCTTGCTGCGCGCGCACGGGACGCGCGACGCCCGCCGCGAGTGCGAGCACACCCGCGCCCGTGAGCGTGGCGCGCCGCAGATGGGAGCGAGTGGCCATCATTTCGGGAGCACGGCGATGAGATCGATCTCGACCAGGCCACCTCTCGGAAGCGCTTCGACCTGCACGGTCGAGCGAGCCGGTCGTGCGCTGCCGAGATGCTTGCCGTAGATGTCGTTCATCACGGGAAACTCCGCGAGGTCGACCAGGTAGACCGTGCTCTTCACCACATCGGCCCACGACGCGCCGGCCTTCGCGAGCACTGCGCTGAGATTCGCCATCACGCGTGCGGTCTGCTCGACGATTCCACCCTCCACGATTTTGCCCGTGGTGGGATCGAGCGCGAT
>DASXQD010000088.1:0-4590 GCA_036493195.1 Gemmatimonadaceae bacterium
GCAACGGTGCATAGATCTCGTGTATCTTACCGACATCGTGAAGTAGGGCCGCTACGCGAACTCTCTCGGTCTGCTGACCTCCAAGCCCAAGTGCTCTAGCGATTAGCTGCGAATAGTGCGCGACACGCCGAGAATGCCCAGAAGTATAGGGGTCCCGGGCCTCGATCGCCTTTACCATGAGTTCGAGCAGCTCCTGGTTCACTCGCTCGAGTTCCGCGTTTGTCTTATAGAGCTGTCGCACTCCGATCAGCGGAATACAAAGGGCTATCGCACCCGTGGCGCCGGAGTTCACGTATACCCACGCGAGCAGATAAACGACCGGAGCGGAAAGTAGATCGTATGGAAGACTCGAGATCGTGTTCTTACGCCATACGTGGAGGATTCCTCCACCTTCGTTGACGGCGATCACACCCGAAACGAGAATGGTGTTGACGGCGAAAAATGCAGCTATCAATACAAAAATCGAAAGTGAATTGACCCGCGCGCCTTCTAGGAGACCAACGGGTCGCGACGCAAGCATTGAGCTACCGCCCACCGCTCTGAATAGGAGCGTCGCAACTCCAATAGCGAATGATGCCTGCATAACGTTAAAGAACGCTTTGATCGCGGATCCACGACGAGCTATAGCCGCGAGCAGGACAGAGCTAATCGCTGCTAACGCTGCAATCCAGCTCGGTGCGATCAGTACCGCAGCCAGGAACGGAATAAACGCGATTGATTCCGTGCCGCTTCGCGGTAAACGAAACGTCATCACATGCACGAAGAGACCTATTGCGGCCATCCAAAATACTGCACGCACTTCCGCCGACTGGACTTGAGGCGCGAGCAGAAACAACGCGCCGTTCAAAAGAACGGCGCAAAGGCTCACGGCTAAGATGTACAGGACGGTGCGTTTTGACATATGAACAGTAAGTCCCCCGCTCCCTAGCTCAAGCCCAACTCTGGAAGCCTGCCGAAACCATTCCGCCGGTAATTACACGGATAACCTTCAATACCAATCCTAGAGCTGACATTCGCGTCACCCCCCTTTGAATTACAAAGTCGCGACTCCGTAGTGGATATCGCGCAAAGGTCGGCTCCGCTCAACAACTGTCTAGCCCGCTCAACTCCGCTTACCAGAGAACGGGGGGACTCGTGTGTGTCGCTTACTCCATTAGCTGATTGTTTGTGCTACTTGTTTGTGCTACGCCGAAATCGCTTTCGGCCATTCTCGAATCAAGCTCGACTCACCCATCTATTCGTCGCATCCAGCACGGCCAGCACACTCGCCGTCTCCGGATTGTCCTTGATCTCGCAACTTCCCGTCAGCAGTGCGTTCTCGCGTCCCACGCGTACCGAGATGCCCACGAACATGAACTCCCGGTCGAACGCCTCGATCACCTTGCATCCCTCGACCACGAAGCTGCTCGCACCGCGCTCCATCTGCGCTATCGCCAGCAGCGCACCTTTCGCCGCGAGCTCCGCGCGCGATCGTGCACTCTCGGGACCTTCGCATTCTCCAGCGAAAGACTGATCGCCCTTTCTCAGAGTCACGCGAACTGTCACGCCCTTGGCCCGACTTCGCTGTATTTCGACATCCTCGAAATACAGCCGCGCACTCTTCGCTGGCGCAGTGGCAGGCGGCGTTACAGCTGCAGGGGCTGACACCGGTGCCGCTGGAACATTTCGTTGCGACTCTTCGCGGTCGCGCGGATTTTCGTTACTCGTCGCCACTGAAATTTTTCGATGATCCACGCTCATCTTGAGCGACGCCTTGAGCATCGTCTCGACGTTTCGCACCGTCGCCTTCGGACTCACTTCCATCGTCGTCACCACGTGCACCTCGCTCACCGCGCCCGTGTCGCTCGGCACAATCCGCACATCCAGCACGCCTGGCAGCGTTCTGAGCTGGCGCTCCGCTTCAGCCAGCGGTAACACACTTCCTGCGATCGGCGACGATGTCACATGCGACAACGGGTTTCCCGGTGCTGTGAGGGCCACGGTTTTTTGGCTGACGATCGTATGGTGAACTGGCGGGGACGTTCGCGGCAGCGTTCGACATGCCCGGCTCGGGTGAGCCGTGTGCCCCCAGACTGAACAGGGACGCGCAACGAATATTCAAGCCGAAGCTTGCGAACGCAAGCATTCCAATCCTTAAAGACCTTGAATTATCGCGCGAGCGTACCCACGGATTGCTCCGCAAACATTTGTAGGTACAAAAGGCTACGTCTCCGGGATCTCGTACTCCTTCAATTTCCTGTACAGCGTTCGCTCGCCAATCCCCAATTGATCCGCGGCCTTTCTTCGGTTGCCACGCGTCTCCCGCAACGCCGCGATGATCGCCGCACGCTCGATGTCCGCCATCCGCATTCCGGGCGCTATCGTCACCACGTTCGCCGGCGGCGCCTCCTCCCGCGGCTCTATCCCTACACTCGTCAACGCACCGGGCGCCCCCTGCAGGCGCGAGGCCGGCAGCACCTCGCCGTCGCCCAGTCGTATCTCGCGCGGCTCTCGCGTTCTGCCGTCATCCACCCGCTGCCGGAGCTCCTCCACCTGGAGCTTGAGCTCGACGAGGCTCCGCACGATGAACTCGAGCTCCCGCCCGCCCGAGCCCTCCTGTCCGCGCAGCACCGCGCCCACGGGAACCGGCAAATAGCGCGCGTTTCCTCCTTCCCGCAGCTGCCGCGGGATGTCCTCCGCCGTGATCTCCCGACCGGGCGACAGGACCACCATGCTCTCCACGAGATTGCGCAGCTCGCGCACGTTCCCCGGCCACGGATACTCCGAGAGAATCCGCATCGCATCCGCCGATATTCCATGGAACGGCCGCTCGTGCTGCGCCGAAAATTCCTGGATGAACGCACGCACGAGCAATGGAATGTCCTCGCGTCGCTCTCGAAGTGGCGGCAGATAGATGCTGAGGACGTTCAGCCGGTAATACAGATCCGTTCGGAACGCACCCTCCTCCACTTCCTCGCGCAGCGGACGATTCGTCGCCGCCACCACGCGCACATCCACCTTGATCGCGTTGGTACCGCCCACGCGCGTGAGCTCGCGCTGCTCGAGCACGCGCAGGAGCTTCACCTGCGTGCTCTTGGGTGCCTCTCCGATCTCGTCGAGAAAGAGCGTTCCCGTGTTCGCGAGCTCGAACCGCCCGAGTCGTCGCTCCGCCGCACCGGTGAACGATCCCTTCTCGTGGCCAAACAGCTCGCTCTCGAGCAGCGTCTCCGGCAGCGCGCCGATGTTCACCGCGATGAACGGCTTGCTCCTGCGCGGACTCAGTCTGTGCAGCGCGCGCGCGACGAGCTCCTTCCCGGTTCCGCTCTCGCCCTCGATCAGCACCGTGCTGCTCACCGGCGCCATCTGCTCGATCTTGACGAGCACCTCGCGCATCGCCTCGCTCTCGCCGATCAGCCCCGTCTCGACCGCGAGACGTCGCCGGTCGAGAATGCGGCGGATCCCCGCGAGCACCTCGTCCAGGTCCACGGGCTTCGCGTACACCTCCACGAAGCCGATCGCGCGCAGCCGGTCGTGCAGCGCGGGATCGACGATATCGGCGAGTCCCACCACGGCCACTCCGTCCCACAGCAGGTCGCGCACGAGCTGCACGTTCGCAGAGTCGACGAGACCACCGGTGAGCACGACGAGATCGGGAGACTCGCGTCGAATCGCCGCGCGCACGTCGTCGATCGGACTCACGAGCGCGGTCTCGTAGCCCGCACGCTCGAGCATCCCGTTCAACCGCACCGCGGGCTCGACGTCGGTGAGCGTGAGGAGAACTTTCATCGCGCGCTCACGTCTGCCGCCTCGCCGTGACTCGTGTCCACGCCGCGCGTGATGCGCACCGCGTGCTCGATGATCGGCTCGATCGCCGCGAGTCCGTCGCGCACGCCGCTGGTCGATCCCGGGAGATTGATGATGAGCGTTCGCGCGCGCACACCGGCGAGCCCGCGCGACAGCGCCGCCCGCGGAAAGCGCTCCACGCTCAACACCCGTATTCGCTCGGCTATCCCCGGCGCTTCGCGCTCGAGCACCACCCGCGTCGCCTCAGGGGTGAGGTCGCGGGGCGCGAGGCCGGTGCCGCCGGTGGTGAGCACGAGATCGGCGGCATCGCCGTCGCACCAGGCTATGAGCTGCGCCACGATCGCGGTCACGTCATCCGGCACGAGCGCGCGCGCCGCCACCGAATCGCCGCGCTGGGTGGCCCAGTCGGCGATCGCGTCTCCCGAGCCATCCTGTCGTTGCCCGCGTGCGCCGGCGTCGCTCACCGTCAGAATTGCGATCCGCATCTTCTCGTTGCCCAAGGTTCCAGGCAATATGCCGAGAATGCGCACGCCCTGCCAACTCGGCGTTAAACGCTGAGTTGTTGGCGTCTATAGAGTCTCAAAAGGTCGAGCGACAAGCCGGGGAGGTACAGGCGCGAGATCAGATGCTTCCGACTTTCCACAAATTGTTCAGGTAGCGGTACCAATCCGTGCGGCCGGTGGACTGCACCACCTGGATCGCGCGCCAGTCGTCCGCCAGCTCCTTGCTCGATGCGAGATAGACCTCGAGATCCGAGCTCGCTGTGCCGTCGCGACGGAACACGATTGTCGGCATGCCGTCGACGGT
>DASXQD010000089.1:0-5940 GCA_036493195.1 Gemmatimonadaceae bacterium
CCATCTTCCGTCAGGCGACACGACCGGACTGTACGCCCCTTCTGTTCCGGGGAGCACGCGAGGGCTGACGTCGTCGAGTGAGCGAACCAGAAGCTGCTGTGACTGACCGATGCCCTCTCCAACGTATACGAGAGTGCGTCCGTCGGGTGAGATCGCCAGTGTGTTGGTTCCGATGCTGCTCATTCGCCCGTTCTGCGCCGCGGGAATGGTGAACCGCACGATCTCAGGGCTCTCGCGCGAAACATTGCCTCGCACCCACGCGGCGGAGACGACGCTCGCGAGACAGATGCAAGCAAGCGTGAGGACGAGCGGATCCTGCAGCCGCGCGTTCCACCCCATACTCGTGCGCGGTTCCCCTCGCGGTCGCGCCGCGCCGGTACGGTCGTGGGTCGCTGTCGCGCCCTGGAGCGCCGCCGCAAATTCGCTTGCCGTCGCCCAGCGGTCCGCCGGCAGCTTCTCCAGTCCCCGCATCACGGCGTAGTCCACGTGATCGGGAATTGCCTTGCGCTGCGCGACGAGAGCGCGCGGCTCCTCAGTGATCACGCGCGCGAGAATCGCCTGGACGGTGGGACCCGTGAACGGAGGCTCGCCCGCGAGCATCTCGTACGTTACCGCAGCCAGCGCATAGAGATCGCTGCGCGCATCGATCGTGCGCTCTCCCATCGCCTGCTCTGGACTCATGTACTGAGGCGTGCCGAGGCTCAGTCCAGTCTGCGTCATGCGCTGGCCGCCCGCCTGTTGCACGGCGAGCGCGATACCGAAGTCGGCGACCAGCGCGTGCTCTCCTTGCAACAGGATGTTTTCGGGCTTGATGTCGCGATGGATGATGCCGAGTTGGTGCGCGGAGTCGAGCGCGTCGGCCACTTCGCGGGCAATGCGGAGCGCGTCGTGCACGGGGAGCTGCGTCTCGCGCTGCAACCGTTCGCGGAGTGTCTCACCATGCACGTACGGCATCACGTAGAACAGCAGGCCGTCGGCCGCACCGCTGTCGAGCAGCGTGAGAATGTGTGGGTGTTGAAGCTTGGCGGTGGTCTTGATCTCCGTCAGGAACCGTTCCGCGCCCAACGCGGCGCCTAGGTCGGGGTGCAGCACCTTAATGGCGACATCGCGGTCGTGTTTGAGATCATGCGCGAGGTACACGGTGGCCATGCCGCCCGCGCCGAGTTCGCGATCGATGCGATATCGGTCGGCGAGGCTTTCGCTTAGACGTGAGATGTCGCTGCTCATCTACGGCGGCGCCGATTCAATTCGCTGACACTCTGGTCCGGATGTTGAGCGCGCGACCCATCCATGTACACCTTCGCACGTGGTCGTAACATGGTGTCGTGTCCGGTCGCCAGCCAGTCACGTGCGTGATCATCCGAGAATGACTCGCCGCCGAACCAGAAACTCCTCTCTGCAACGTAGGCCGGGAGTTGGGCGATCATCGACCGACGGTGCAGGGGCGGCGGCGCCTCGCGAGCACGTGCCGTCGCTGCTGTGCATGAAAGAGGGCAGGGCGTCAGGAATCGACGAGGGCAAACGGTCGGTTCATGATGGCGGCGCGTCTACTCCTATTTTGCGGAGGGCCAGCGTGACACTTCGGTTCATTGACGATCAGCAAGTTCGACAACACCAGCTTGACCGATCGGTTTTGACAGTCGTGTCACACACCAGCCTCCCGGAAAATGCCTCGATCGCCGCGCGCGCGACGTGCCGCGAAGTCGAGGGCCTGAGTGAGGTCACGAATCAGATCGTCCGGATCCTCGATCCCCACCGAATACCGAATCAGCGCTTCTGGAATCCCCATCGCCTCCCGCTCGGCGCGCGTGCACTCGACGTGACTCGTCGTCGCCGGCGGGCCAGCCACCGTTTCCACGGTGCCGAGATTCGCCGCCAGGTGCGCGAGACGCAGCCGGGGGAGAAATGCTTTCACCGTCTCGAAGTCGCCCTGGAGAGTGAAGCTGAGCACTCCCCCGAAACCGCGCATCTGCCGCGCGGCCGTGGCATGACCCTCGTTGGACTCGAGCCCCGGGTAGTAGACGTCGCGCACGAACGAATGACCCTCGAGAAAGCGCGCGATCTTGAGCGCACTCTCATTCTGCTGACGTACGCGCAGGTGCAGCGTCTTCATCCCGCGCAGCAACAGGTACGCGGCCGTGGGATCGAGCGTCGCGCCCGTGATCTCTCGATAATGGTAGATCCGTTCCACCAGGCCGCCTGATCCACAGACGACGCCACCCAGCGCGTCGGCGTGGCCGCCGAGGAACTTCGTGGCACTGTGCAGCACCAGATCCGCTCCGAATGCCAGCGGATTGGTGTTCATCGGCGTCGCGAAGGTGTTGTCCACGACGACGGTCGCGCCGACGCGCTTCGCGGCGGCCGTCAGGCGCGACAGATCGAGCACCTTGAGCGTGGGATTGGTCGGCGTCTCGAGATACAGGAGGTCGCACCCAGCTCGCGTTGCCGCCTCGATCGCGTCGTGATTGGCGGTGTCCACGAGTGTGACGTGCACGTTCCAGCGCGGGAGAAAATTGATGAAGAGCTGATTCGTCCCGCCGTACGTGTCCTTGACGGAGACCACTCGGCTTCCGGGCGCAAGCAGCGCGAAGAGGGTATTGCTGATCGCCGCCATTCCCGTGGCGAAGCTCGTTGCCGCCTCGGCGCCCTCGAGCTGGCGCACTTTGTCCTCGAAGACGGCGACGGTCGGGTTGGTGTTGCGCCCATAGATGTGGCCGGCCCTGCGCTGCAGCGCGACGTCGAGCCATTCGTCCACGTCGGCGTAGCCAAAGGAGACGCTGTGCACCAGCGGAAGCTGGGTCGCGCGCTGCCAGAAATTCTTCTCCAGCTCACCGGCCCAGACGGCCTGCGAGTCGGGAGAGAGCTTGTCGTTGTGCTGCTGGTCCATGGCGTCTTCTATCCAGATGTCGTGTGTGACAACAAGAACATCTGCCTAGGGTGCGCGCAAGCGCGCGGAAACACCCATCATCGGCCAACGAGGCGAGTGAGTGAACTTCTGAGTGAACTCGAAGAGGACAGACCCGGACATGAGGGCGTTTCGACCAGGACAGATCGCACGCGACGCTCTAGATTGTGAGTCGTGATGCCCGGATCTGATGTCGCACACGCACGCCTGGAAAGTGTGTGTACGTTAATAGCGTACCGTGGATTCGAATCCCACCCCGTCCGTACTCTGGCTTATCTGTGCTCGGAGTCCTTCATCCGCGCCAGCCGCGCCTTCACTTCCGCCACCTTCGGTTGCAGCTCCGGATCCGCGTCCTTCCACAGCGCGATGAACGCGAGGTAGTGGCTCAACGCCTTCTCTCGATCGCCCTTCGCCTCGTACAACTCTCCGAGCCGCTTGTGCACGCCGGCGGTATAGATCGCTCCGGTCAATTGGAAGGGTCCGAGATTATCCGGATCCGCGAGGTACCGCTCGTAGATCGCGATCGTCGAGTCGGCCATGTTCGCCTGGTCGTACGCGCGACCGAGGCGTCCGAGGAAGCACGGCTCGCACCCGTCGGCCGGACCGTCCACCCTCTGATCTCCCTTTCGAAACTCGGCCACCGCGTCCATCGGACGGCGTTCCGCCAACGCGATTTCCGCCATCGTGTTGTGCAGCTCCGGCTCCTGCTCGTTTCGGAGCGCCGAGTCCCGCATGTCCGACGAGTATTGCGTCAGAATGGAGCGCGCGCGGTCGGGACGGCTCGCAAGCGCGTACATCGCCGCGACACGCAATGTCGGTCGGCGCAATTCGTTGATCGAGCGAAGTGGCGTGCGCGCGAGTGCCGCATCCAGCAGTTTCACGCTCTGCGCAGGCTGTTCGAGGAACCAGCTCGAGACGAATGCGGAATCGAGGGCGCTCGAGAGCGGAGCGCGGGGAGAGCCTCGAGCGGAATCCAGCGCGTCTGCGTCGGCGCTGGAGCGAGCGCTCGAGGCGAGCTGTCCGCGCAGCATCTCGATGTCCCCGAGACGGTATGCCGCGAACGCGCGGAGACTCTCGTCTGTGTCGTGCGATCGTATTCGCGAAAGGACGTGGGCGGCTGAATCCACCAATCCACGCGCGTAGAGCACGGAAACACCCACCGCCGAGACGAGCTCGCTGCCCGGATGAGCCTTCAAACCACTCACCACAACCGAATCGGCTTGATCAATCTTCTTCTGTGCCAATAGAGCCCCCACCAGATTCGTCAATGCCTGCAGCGTGGCCGTCCCTGAGTTGACAGCCCGATGCAGGACCATTTCCGAGCGAGCCCAATTCCGACGGTCCGCCAGAATTATCGAAAGGTTGTTGAGCGCCACGTAGTCCATCGAATCGTGCTCGAGGACTGCCTCGTATGCGGCAGCAGCTTGTTGCCTGTCTCGACCGGGACCTACGAAATAGTACGATCCAATCGCGAGATTCCGCTCGCGATCGGTGAGGCGATCCCGATAGCGGTAGGCGCGCGCGAACGCGGAGTCGGACTGCTCGCGCGGCCGGTCGGTATTCGACAGCACGATTCCGAGCTTTCGATACGCGGCGGCAAACGTCGAGTCTTCCGACACGGCGTCACGCAGCAATCCGGCCGCCTTCGGATAATCGGCTTCCATGTCGGCCGCGCGTACACCTTCAGCATATTTCTTGAGCGCCTCCAGCGATGGCGTGGTCACCTCCTCGAGAGCGGGATTTGCGCGAACCGCCTTGAGCGACTCGCCGATCTTGCCGCGAAGCTGCCGCACGAGCTTGTCCACTGCGGGTATGAGCTCTTTTGGCCCGTCGATCGTTTCGTGATACGACGCCAGCTCGTCTCCGCTCTCCGCCGCAACGAGTCTCAGCGACAACAGATAACCGCTTCCGAGCTGCCTGACGTTGCCGTCGATGACAGCCCGAACCCCTTCGCGTTGCGCCACTTCGCGCGCGAGCGCGAGATCGAGGCGGCTCGACTGCGGACGCTGCATGCGCGTGAGCGCAGCGCCGACCATGCTCGCCGGCACCACCGAGATCACGGACGACTCGCCGAGATCAGCGCGCACGGCTTCCGTGATCGCGCTCCCGAGGCTCGTGTCGGCCCCAGTCGCCGCGAAGTCCGTCACGATCAGTTGCTCGTTCGACTTGAGCTTGCCGGACGCGAGCAGCGAGCCCGCGGGTCCGATCCCGAACGCGCGCAGCGTCATGAATCCGCCAACGAGCACCGCGAACGCGCCGAGCGCGATGATTCCGCCCGTAGCCGTCTTCCTCCAGGAAACCCACGGACTCGCCCTCACCGCGATGCGCGTCATCGTCGAATGCATCGCGGGCGTGCCGCCAGGCGTGATCGTCGACGCGGTGAGCGCCTGGTGCGCGCCGTGGTGCACGAACGCGGTGAACAGAATCACCGGCAGTCCTAGCGCCATCATGATCAGGGCGCCGGGGAACACCCAGTCCGGCAATCCAAGTACGATGATGGCGGCCTTCGCGAGGATCGCTACGCCGACGAACGAGAGTGCGTAGGTCGCAAGCGCACGTCCGAGCCGGCGACGGCCGCCGAGCAGGATCTCGGGCATCGCGGGCATCCCGCCGCCGCTCGTCACGCTCTCGAGCACGCGTACGAGGTCCGCAGCAGATTGCGGGCGATCGTCAGCATCCTTCTCGAGACACTTCATCACGAGCTGCGCGAGGAGCGGCGGAACGTCGGCACGAAGCTCGTCGATGGGCTGCGGACGCTCGCTCATCTGTGCCGCAAGCAGCTTCTGCGGCGTGCGATTGTTGAACGGCGTGCGGCCGGCGAGCATCTCGTACGCCATGATCCCGAACGCGTAGAGATCCGCGCGGTGATCCGCGTGGGGGTCTGCAGCCGCAGCCTCCGGCGCCATGTACGCGGGCGTGCCGAGCGATGTGCCGATCTGCGTGAGGGTGCCGCCGGTCTCTCCTTTCCGCGATGCCGCGAGCGCCTTCGCGATCCCGAAGTCGGCGACGACAGCCGAGCCCTCGGAGAGCAGCAC